>NZ_LBHW02000059.1:0-24956 GCF_001005835.2 Achromobacter sp. LC458 | reverse complement strand
GAGGGCGCACCGGAGGGATTCGCAGCCGAACTCGCGGCAGATGCTTGCGGCGCAGACGCTGTACCGGCAGTTGCCGCGCTTGGCGTACCAGTCGCCGCCGGCGTGGCGCTTGCCACGGACGTCGCTCCAGCCCCCGATCCCACCCCCGCGAACGTCGCCGCTCCGGAAATCATTCCCGACGCGCCTTCCGGCGCGACGGAAGCCAGCATGTCCGTCGCGGCGGGCAATGCCGCCGAAGGGTCCTTGATGAAGGCCGCCGCTTGCGACACGGTGCCCGCCGCCGACGCGGCGGAATCGATCATGCCGCTGGCGCCCGGGGCCACCGAACCCAGCATGCCGGAGGCGGCGGGCAGCGCCGACATGGGGTTTGCGACCATGGCCTTTGCCTGAGCGACCATGCCTTGCGCCTGCGAGACCATGCCCATCGTGTTCTTGGCGGTGTTCAGCAGCCCGCCCATCGCGGGGCTGGCGTTGCCCAGCAGGCCCGGGGCGGCGGACAGCGCGCCCATCGGGTTCTTGGCCAGCCCGGCCAGCGTGTTGGCCTGGCCGGCAAGCTGCGACAGTTTGGAGGCGGCGCCTGCCGCCGTCTGGCCCAGGCTGGCCAGGCCGCTGGGCATGGCATCGCCCAGTGCCCCCAGCCCGGTGCCGGCGCCGGCTCCCGCCGCGCCGCCGAAACCGGCCATCAATCCGGACGCGGCCTTCTTGACGGCGGACGCCGTGGCGCCGTCCTTGTGCACCAGCTCGGCGCTGACGATCAGCGGATCGTCGACCGTGGTGCTGGGCAAGGCCGGCAAGTTGGCCGCGTCACTGGCCGGACCCACGAAATTGTGCGTGGCGCCCTTGACCGAGAACAGGCCCGGCCCCTTGAACACAATGTCGGCCCCATCCAACGTCACGCTGCCGCCCGCGGCTTGCAGGGTTACGCGCTGGTTGCCCAGGATTTCGATGCCTTCGGCCGACGACGTCACGGTGATGTCCTGGCCCGCCAGCGCTTCCAGGATGTCGGTATGTGCGTGCAGCGACACGGGCGCTTGCGCCGAGATCGCCCGGATAGGGCCCTGCTGCGCGAACACGCTGGCCGAGCGCGCGGACACCGCCGAATACGTCTGCTGCGCGGAGACGTGCGCGTCCGATTGCGCGGTGGCGTGCAGGTGCTTGCCCGCATGCAGCACGGCGCTGGCCGGCGTGGCCAGGTTCAGGGAATTGGGGGAATCGATCAGCAGGTGCGGGCCGTTGATGCGTTCGACGGCGGCCGAGTCCGTGCGCTGGCCGTTGGCGGCCTTGCCGGCGGCCTGGCCGTTGATTTGGGCCGGATAGCGTCCGTCCTGTTGCGGGTCCAGTGCGGCAAGCAATTCGTCATAGCCGTCGGCCGCCGCCATCGTGCGCGCCTGATGCTGGCCGGCGCTGTCGTTCAAGCGGCGCGAGGCGTCTTGCGCGCCGCGCAGCAGCAGCAAGGCTTCCTGCGCGTCCGCCTGCGTGGACTTGGCCTGTTCGCGGGCGGTGGACGACACCAGCATGCCCTGGCCCGACCGCACGACCGTCCACGCGTCCGAGCGCAGTTCAAAGCCCGTGCCGCGCCATTGGCCGCGGTTGGCGTCGTCCAGGTCCTGTTCGACCAGATGGCCCAGGCCCAGCTGCGTGGCGGCGGTCGAGCTGGCCAGCCGCGTGCGCAGCTTGCCGCGCGTGTCGTCAAACACCCACTGGTTGCGGCCCGCGCCGTCCAGGCCGTGGCTATGCCAGCCGCTCAATACGCCGGCGTGATTCGCTTCGGCGTTCTCGCCAGCGGACCAGGGCGGCAGGTCCGCGTCGTTGTATAGCTGGCCGGCAACCACCGGCCTGTCGATATCGCCATCGATAAATTCCACGATGACTTCGGTGCCGCCACGGGGCAGATGATGCGCGCCCCAGTTGGGGCCCGCTTGGGCGCTGGCCACGCGCAGCCACGTGCCCGAGCGGTCGTCGCCCGGCGCGTTGCCGCTGGCGTCGCCGTGCGTCTTGTGCGGCAGGCCGCCCGCGACGGGCTTGTCGCCGCGCTGCCAGGGAAACTGCACCTTCACGCGCAGGTCGCGGTCGGACGTGATGGGGGCGTCGCCAGCGCTGACCACCACCGCCGCCAGGCCTTCCGGCGCGGTCGGGCGCGGGCGCCACGCGGGCATCAGCGCGGCCGCCTCTGGCTGGGCCGTGAAGCGGTTCCGATAGGTGCCGCGTTCCATGTCGGCACTGCTTGCCACCTGGGGGGCCTGTGCCCCCAGGTTGTTGGTGGCTTCGTGCACCACCTCCAGCACCACGTAACGGTTGCCGCCCAGCTCGTCCACCGCCTGCCCGCCGCCGCCCTCGGCATAGCGTTCGTGCTGCGTCATGGCGAACAAGCGGCCGGGGGCCAGCGACCGCGCCGTGCCCGCGCCTTCGAAGCGGACGATGCGCGATTCGTGGGCGCGCAACGAACGGGCGGCGCTTTGTTCGGCGGCCTCGTCATCGGCGTAACGGCCGTGGCCGGCGTAGTCGTAATCCTCAAGCACGGGCAGGGCTTCCACCTGCACTGGCGAGTGGCTTTGCGCGGCATGCGCGGTCAGCGTGCGTTCGTTCCAGGCGGCGCGCGCCACGGCGTTCGGGCGCACGGACTGGGCCGCTGAAAAATGCGTGATGCTGTCGCGCGTTTCAGTGGCGTCGCTGCGATGAAAACGCAGGGGCGAGGCCGGGTCTTCGGGCCGCGCCGCGCCCGCATCGAAGATCACGACGCGATGGCGCGCTCCGCCGCCGGCCGCCTGGCCGTCGTCCTGTTGGTGCTCGAAGCGATACGACAGGCCCGCCTCGGCCAGGATGCGCTGCACGAATTGCAGATCCGATTCGCGGTACTGCGTGCAAGCCGCGCGCGCGGGCAATGCCTCGCTGACGTCGAACGCAAAGGCCGCCTGGGGATAATCCGCAAAGATGTCGCTGACGATGTCCTGCACGGACTGGTCTTGGTAGATGAAGCTGTCGCGGCGCAGCGCCAGCGCGGCCATCCACGGCGCGGCGTGCAAGCGGTAGCGGGCCAGACCGCCATCGGCGCCCAGCGCGTCCACGCCTTCGACCACGGCATGCCAGCGGCGCATCGACCCATCCGCCTGCAACAGGCTGACGGTGATCTCCTTGCCCAGCAGGCCGCTCACATCGAGCTCGGCGCTGGCGGCCAGGCAATCCAGCGTCAACGCGAACAGGCGCGACACGCCTTCGCGCAGCGTCATCTGCTCGGGCACCAATTCAGCGTCCAGCGGCGTGCTGACGCGCAGCATGCGCGCCTGTTGCGACAAGGTGGCGATGTTCATCGACGAGTAGGCCGAGGCGCTTGACGGGTTCGAAGGCGTAGTGTTCATGGCAACGAAATGGTCAGGTGCGCGGCGCGCGGACCCAGCTTGACGATGTCGTGGTACGGCGCCATCGCCGTCTGCATTTCCGAATTCAAAAAGTGGCCCATGCCCAGGAATGCCAACAGGCCCAGCAGCGCAAACACCGCCATGATCGACCACAGCGGCACGTCGCGCTTGAGCGTGTGGGCGATCTTGTCGGGCAGTTGCCAATGCGGCGCAAAACCGGTGCGCTTGCCGCGCAGCAGGGCAATCTCATCACCCAGGCGCGCGGTCAGGTAGCCCAGCTTTTCCTGGCCTTCGATCAGGTACTTGCCCTGGAAACCCAGCAGCAGGCACATGTAGTAGATCTCAAGCGATTGCAGGCGCGGCGCGCCTTGCGCACGCAGGTCTTCCAGCCGCGCAAAAAAGTTCTCGCCCGCCAGCTGCTCGCCGAACAGCGTCAGTTGCAGCGGCTGCAACATCCACGCGTCACGAATCGCGAAGCCGGAATTCAACACGGTTTCATCGACGGCGGCGCAAAAGGCGTACTTGGTGGCGTAGACGTCTTCGGCTGGAATATCCAGCTTCTTGGCGGCGCGTTCGTAGTCCGCCAGAAACTGCTGCACGCGCGCCGAGAAGGCCGCGGCGTCGGTCGGTTCCTGGCCGCTCTTGACCAGGAACAGCATCAGGAAGCCGTCGTACAGCAGGTCCAGCAATGACTTGGCGGGGCGGCTGGCATGGAAGTCGGCGGCGCGCTGAGGCAGCGTCGCGCCGGACATCAGGGAAGGGGCGTCGGCGGTCATGGCAGGGTTCCTGTCAGCGGGTGACGGCGATCAAATCCAACTTCAGTTCGGGAATGCCCGCGGGGGCGTAGATGGCAATGCTGCGTGCTTGCAGCATGCGGTCATAGAGCGAGCCGCGCGTCTGTAGCGCGAAATACACCGCGCCCGGTTTCACGGGCACGGCGGGCGGCACCTGCGGCGTATAGGTCAGCGGCACGCCCGGCATGGCGGACAGCACCAGCTTGTCGACGTCTTCGGGGGCGCCCACCTTGAAGCGCATCGGCACGCTTTCCGACAGCTCGCGGGCCGGCATGGCGGCTTGCACCGACAGATACAGCGAGGTGGTCTCGTCCAGCTTTTCGGAATCCAGGCGGCCCATGTGAAACGACGGGCGCAGCTCTTCCAGCACGATGGAAAAGTAGCGCGTCGAGATCACCGTTTCCAGCAGGTCGCGCAAGATTTCGTCCATGCGGGCAAACGCCGGGCCGGGCGCGTCGTGGCGATACACGGGCAGGTCGGCCAGCGTGTGCACCTTCGAGAACGTCATCAGCGCGCCCGCCAGCCGCAACAGTTCCTGGAACAGCCGTTCGGGATGCAGCTGCGGGTGGTGGAACAAGTGCGACAGCGTGGCGTACGCTTCGTTGGCCGTGTGCAGCAGCCAGAACGACGCAACATCGCCCGAGCGGAATTCAATGATGTTCTTGCTGGGCTCGCGATGAAAGCCGTACAGCGCGTTGACCTTGGCTTGCAGCGCGTCCAGCAGCCGGCGCAGCTGTTCGTGCAGCGCGCCCGAAGCCGTCAGCGACAGGCTGGGGGCGATGAACGAATTGTCCAGCTCGTAACCCGCGCTGGCCGTGCGGCGCACGCGCGCCACCGGAATCGCCAGCAGTTCGTCGCGCGGTTCAAATTCGGAAATCAACCGCACGTCCTTGCGCAGGAATGTCAGCTCGGCCGTGGTGGCGCCGGTGTACAGATCGGGCGCGGGGGCATTGTCGTGCGTGTAGCGGGTATCGAAATTGCCGGCGCTCTGGCCGTCGCGATAATTGCCGCCAATCGCCTTGAGCGGATGGATGGCCAGGTAGAACACCGCTTCGCTCACGCCGTCCAGCGCCGTCAGCGCGACGGGCGGGGGCAGCTCGTCGCCATGCGGCGCGTTGTAGAGCTCGCCGTCGGGAAACACGGCCGTCATTTCAATGGCGCGCAGCATGCCGTTGGCCAGTGCCGACGCATCGAAACGCGCGGATCGCAGCCCCCACGCATAAGGATGCAGCGCGCGGGCCATCTCGGCCAAGCGGTCCTCGTGATACGCGTCCTGCCGCTGAAAATGTTGCGGCCGGAGGAACAGGCCCTCGCCCCACAGGACTTTGGCTGAATAACTCAAGTTGGCGCTCCTTGTCTTTCTATCTCTATATATAGAAGGCGGGCAATCGCGCAGTGCGCGTCAACCAGGACACTGCACGCCGGACAGGCGCGCGGGGTCGTAGCTGGGTATGCCTGCCGGCAACGTGGGTTTGCCCGTGGCCACCGTCAGCGCGCAAGCGTGCGCGCCCAGGACGATGCCACTGTCTTTCACGTCGTCGACTTTGAATACGTACTTCCAACGCATCGGCGCCGGCGCATAGAACAGGCCGGCGACCGCGATGTACTCCGCTTGCTTGGGGACTTTTTCAGTGCTCTCAACGCGCTGTCCTGGCGTGAGCGTGAGCTCGCGTGAACCCAGCACGGTTTCCCCCAGCGTGGTTTTCTCTTGCGCAGTGTCTATCAATTGCGTGAGTGGCGCACGTTGGAATTGCTCAGGATTCTTCAGGTAGTATATTTTTGTAACGACGGCCATCGCTTGCCCCGCGCCGGCGTTCAAATTTTCTCCCGCATGAATCGCTAATTTCACTTCCACCGGCGCGTTTTCCTGCTTTTTCAGGCCCGCCATCTCCATCGCATTCCCGGTCAAACCAGCCACCGCTCCGATGGCCGAAACCGCTGCACATCCAGTGATGGCGGTGCTTGCCAGCGTGCAAGCCGCCGCTGCGAACAAACGTGATAAATGGATATGTTTGGACATGGCCCTTTATACCGGAAGTGTGTGAAGCAATACAGATCGCGGCACGTTGCGTGCAGTTTCGACGCAAGTAACATGAAGTCACGCGCTGTAGCGCCGCACTAACAAAAGGTTGTTGAAATACGGCCCCTAGTTACAACCCCTGCTAGGTGCTTAAAACATGCCCTTTTCCCGCCTCGTCGTAGTCGCCGGCGTCGTCGCCTTGATGGCCGGTTGTGCGTCGGTAAAACCGCAGTCGGAAGCGGAATACAAACAGTCCATGGCCGCCGCGGAAAAGACGCTGGCGCAGAAGGGCGCGGAGCAGGCCGTCGCGCAATTCGAAGAGATCGCCCAACGCAATCCGACGCAGGGCGAGCCGTGGTCCTACATCGCCAAAATTCGTTTTGACGAACAGAAATATGGCCAGGCCATCGTGGCCGCCGATGAAACGTTAAGCCGCAACCCCGACGACTTCGTGGCCAAGACCGTGCGTGCCGTGGGTGGGCTGCGCGTGGCGATGCAATCACTGGCCGACCTGCGTGCCGACGCGTTGCTGGCCGGCAATGCCCGCGCCGACGCGGTGGCGCTGGCCGCCTCGATGCGGGAAACGTTGGGCCAGGACGTATTGTTCCCGGAAGGCCGCCGCCCGCCGCCGCGCCCGCGTCAGCCGCGCAAGGTGGAACCGACCGCGCCCGCAGCCGGTACGCCCGCTGCCGGTATGCCCGCAGCCGGTACTCCCGCAGCCGGTATGCCCGCCGCCGGTACTCCCGCTTCGCAAGCCGCGTCGTCTGGCGCCGCGCCCGCTGCCCAACCCGCCGCGCAACCCGGCCGCCAGCCCGCTACGCAAACTCCTTCTACTTCGCCCGCCCAGCAGCCCAACCGTGCGCCGAATCCGTTCGGCGACCTGCTTACCAAGTAACCGCCTCATCGTGCGCCGCGCCATGCGGCTTACGGCTGACCGATAGACACGATCCTTTGCACGGAGCCTTCCATGGCCAAGAAAGAAAGCGTTCAGAAACGACTGCAGAAAGTCCGTCCGCCGCGCGTTCAGCTCACGTATGACGTTGAGAAGGGCGACGCCATCGAACAGAAGGAACTTCCGTTCGTGGTCGGTGTGGTGGGGGATTTCAGCGCGCAGTCCGAAGCCGAACTGCCGCGTTTGAAAGACCGCAAATTCGTCAACATCGACGTCGACAATTTCGACGACGTGATGCGCGGCCTGGAACCGCGCGCCGCCTACCGCGTCAAGAACAGCCTGACCGAAGAAGGCGGCACGTTCGGTGTGGACCTGAAGTTCCGCTCCATCGAGGACTTCCGCCCGGAAGCCGTCGTGCAACAGGTGGACCCGCTGCGCGAACTGCTCGATATCCGCACCAAGCTGGCCGACCTGCGCAACAAGCTTGCCGGCAACGACAAGCTGGAAGACCTGCTGGGCGAAGTGCTGACCAGCACCGAAAAACTGCAACAGCTGACCAGCGAGACCGACAAGGGAGGCCGCAATGAGTAATTCCGCCGCCGCACAGAACAGCGCCACCGCCGCCGCATCGGCCGACAGCCAGAGCGGCCTGCTGGACCAGATCGTCGAGCAAAGCCGCGTGGCCAAGTCCACCGCCGAACACGACCGCGCCAAGGACATCATCGGCGAGCTGGTGCGCGAAGTGATGAAGGGCACCGTGGTCGTCTCCGACAACCTGTCGGCCATGCTGGACGCACGCGTCGCCGAGCTTGACCGCCTGATCTCGGCGCAGCTTAGCGAAGTGATGCACGCCCCGGAATTCCAGAAGCTGGAAAGCACCTGGCGCGGCCTGCACTACCTGTGCCAAGAGACCGACACCAGCCCGATGCTGAAGATCAAGGTCTTGAACACCACCAAGCGCGATCTGGTTCGCGACTTCCAGACTGCGATCGACTTCGATCAGAGCCTGATGTTCAAGAAGGTCTACGAAGAAGAGTTCGGCACCTTCGGCGGCGCGCCGTTTGGCGCCTTGCTGGGCAACTTCGAAATCACGCGCCAGCCCGAGGACATGTACTTCATCGAGCAGATGTCGCACGTGGCCGCCGCTTCGCACGCGCCGTTCATCGCGTCGGCCTCGCCCGAGCTGCTGGGCCTGGACAGCTTTGCCGACCTGGGCCGCCCGCGCGACCTGGCCAAGGTGTTCGACACGGTGGAATACACCAAGTGGCGCAGCTTCCGCGATTCGGAAGATTCGCGTTACGTCGGCCTGACCATGCCGCGCTTTCTGGGCCGCTTGCCGTACGACCCCGTGGAAGGCACCACCGTCGAAGGCTTCAACTTTGTTGAAGACGTGGACGGCACCGACCATTCCAAGTACCTGTGGTGCAACGCCGCCTGGGCGTTCGGCGCGCGCCTGACGGCCGCGTTCGCGGACTTCGGCTGGTGCGCCGCCATCCGTGGCGTCGAGGGCGGTGGCCTGGTCGAGAACCTGCCGACGCACACCTTCAAGACGGACGACGGCGAAATCGCGCTGAAGTGCCCGACGGAAATCGCCATTACCGACCGCCGCGAAAAAGAACTGAGCGACCAGGGCCTGATCCCGCTGGTGCATTGCAAGAACTCGGACTACGCCGCCTTCTTCGGCGCGCAGTCGGTGCAGAAGGCAAAGAAATACAACACGGACAGCGCCAACGCCAACGCGGTGTTGTCGGCGCAGCTGCAATACATCTTCTCGGTATCGCGCGTGGCGCATTACCTGAAGGCGATGATGCGTGACAAGATCGGCAGCTTTGCGTCGGCGCAGTCCGTAGAGAGTTTCCTGAATCGTTGGGTGTCGCAGTACGTGCTGCTGGACGACAACGCGACGCAGGAACAAAAAGCGCAGTTTCCGCTGCGCGAAGCCTCGGTGCAGGTGGCCGAGGTTCCTGGACGTCCTGGCGTCTTCCGGGCCGTGGCGTTTTTGCGGCCGCATTTCCAGCTTGACGAACTCTCGATCTCGTTGCGCCTGGTTGCCGAATTGCCGGCGCAGGCTCAGAAATCCTGATCGTCGTTGCACTGACAACTCATCCATTCAAAGAGGTTTACAACAATGAAGGACATCTACGTCAAGTTCGGCAATCCGGCGCTCAAGGGCGAATCGCAAGACAAGGACCACCCGGATTGGATCGAAGTCAGCTCGTGGCGTCACGAGATCATTCAGCCGCGTTCCGCTACCGCCTCGACCTCGGGTGGCCATACCGCCGAACGTACCGAACATGGCGAAATGGTCTTTACCAAGGACCTGGACGTGGTCAGCCCGCTGCTGTATCAGCACGCCTCGGGCGGCACGACCTTTGACGAAGTCACCATCGACTTCCTGCGTGCCGACGGCGAGGGCAACCGCGTCAAGTACCTGGAAATCAAGCTCAAGTACGTGATCATCGCGCGCGTGGCGCCCGAAGTCGTCGCCGAAGGCCTGCCGCACGAATCGTTCTCGCTGAAGTACGCCGCCGTGCAGTGGAAGTACACGCAGCAGAAGGTGGGCGGCAACCAGGGCGGTAACGCCCAGGGCGCCTGGAGCCTGACCAAGAACGACAAGACCTACTCGGTCTGATCGCAGCCGGGCACGCAAAAGACCGCGGCCCGAGCCGGGTCGCCGTCTTTTTTTATGTGAGGCCCCATGAAAGGTTTCGAGCCGAGCCTGTTCGACAAGCTGTTCGAAGGCGAGGGGCAATCGCCCTACGCGCTTCGGCGCCTGTCGATCGAGGAAATGAAGGAAACGGTGGCGCGCGACATCGAGGCGCTGCTGAACACCCGCATGGTGTTCACCGAGGAAGACCTGCGGCGTTATCCGAATTGCCAGCGTTCGTTGCTGACCTACGGGCTGTCGGATTTTTCCGGGCTGAGCCTGGCCAGCCATTACGACCGCGAATTCATCTGCCGTTCGCTGGAGCAGGCGATTGCGCGGCACGAGCCTAGGCTGACTCACGTTCGGGTGATGTTGCAGGTGGATAGCCGCGCGACGTCGGTGCTGTATTTCGCGATTACGGCCATGTTGGACGTGGGCCCGGCCCACGAGCCCGTGACGTTTGACGCCACCTTGCAGCCGTCGACGTTGCAGTACTCCGTGACCCGTGGTTGGGCCAAGACGCCTGCCACGGTCTGAAGAATGAATCTGTAGTGCAGGTGCGGCTTGCGCGCTGGAAAGGAAGACAACAATGGAAGAATTGCTGCCTTATTACGAGCGCGAACTTGGGTTTTTGCGGACGTCGTCGCGCGACTTCGCGCAGCAGTATCCGAAGATCGCCGCGCGGCTGGGCTTGTCGGGCGAAACCTGCGAAGACCCGCACGTAGAACGCATGATCGAATCGTTCGCCTTGTTGAGCGCGCGCATCAACAAGAAGCTGGACGACGACTACCCCGAATTCACCGAAGCGCTGTTCGAGGTGATGTACCCGCATTATCTGCGGCCGTTTCCCTCGTGCAGCGTCGCGCAGTTTGACCTGGGCGGGGCGGGCGCGCAGCTGTCCGCCGCCGTGCGCGTGGCGCGCGGCACGGAACTGAAATCGCATCCGGTGCGCGGCGTATCGTGCCGCTTTCGCACCGCGTACGACGTAACGCTGGCGCCCATCGAAGTGCATCGCGCGGGTTATTTTTCCAGCGCCAACGCGCCGGCCACGGCCAAGCTGCCGGCGGGCGTGACGGGGCGCTTTGCCGTCACGCTGGGATGCCAAGGCGAAAACCAGCATTTCGGCATGCCGGGGCTGGACAAGCTGCGCGTGTATCTGCACGGCGAACCGTCTTTCGTGGCGGCGCTGCGCGATGCGCTGTTCCTGCGCACGGCGGCGGCTTATGTCGAGCTGCAACCCGGGCGCTGGGACCGTCTGCCCACGATTCCGCTGGCCCAGGTGGGGCTGGCCGAAGAGGACGCGCTGATCGACTTTCCGGCCAGTTCGCATCCGGCCTATCGTCTGCTGGCCGAGTATTTTGTTTTCTCGGAAAAATTCAACTTTGTCGATATCGACCTGGCGGCGCTGCGCCCCTACCTGGGCACCGTGCGCCAGTTCACGCTGCATCTGCCGGTGGCGGGCGTGCGCGCCGATTCCAATACCGCGCGCCTGCTGGAATCGATTACGGCGGACAACCTGCGGCTGGGTTGCACGCCGGTAGTGAACCTGTTCACGCAGCGGGCCGACCCGATCCGCGTGACGCACGCATCGGCCTCGTACCCGGTGGTGGCCGACGCCCGCCGCGCCTACGGCTACGAGGTCTATTCCATTGACCGGGTGCGCCAGGTGCGGCAGAACGCGCAGGGCGATGCCGTGGTGGATTTCAGGCCCTTCTATTCGCTGCACCATGGCGAATCGCCCGAGACGGCGGGGCATTACTGGACGATGCGCCGCGATGCCGCGATGGCGCAACGCAGCCCCGGTTATGAAACCGAAATATCGATTGTGGATATCGATTTCGACCCGTCCATTCCTCAAACCGAAACGCTGAGCCTGGACCTGACCTGCACCAATCGCGACCTGCCTGCGCAGATTGCGGTGGGGCAGTCGGGCGGTGACCTGTTCATGGAAGGCGGCACGGTGGCGCGCGCGATTCGCATGCTGCGCCGCCCCACCAACAGCCATCGCTTCCAGCAAGGGCGCGCGGCGCATTGGCGCTTGATTTCGCATCTGGCGCTGAACCATTTGTCGCTGGTGCAAAGCGGCTTGCCGGCGCTGAAGGAAACGTTGCGCCTGTACGACCTGTCCGGCTCGGCGGTGGCCGCGCGTCAGATCGAAGGGCTGGTCGGGCTGGACTACAAACCCGCCACGCACTGGATGCCGGGCGAGCCGTTCGCCACCTTCGTGCGCGGCATTGAGATCCGCCTGACCGTCAACGAAGACCACTTCGTGGGTACCAGCCTGCACACCTTCGTGGCCGTCATCAACCGATTCTTCGGCCTGTACGTGCACGCCAACAGCTTCGTGCAGTTGGTGGTGCTGTCGCGCCGTGGCGCAGAGGAACTTCTACGATGCCCCCCATGCAACGGCGACGCCATACTAGCGTGATGGATGCGCTGCTGGCAGAGCCGCAGCGCTTCAAGTTTTTCCAGGCGGTGCGTCTGCTTGAACAGTGCTTTGCGCGCCAGGAGCGCGGCGGCACGCGGCATACGGTGCCGGTGCACCTGCGCTTTCCGAACGCGCCGGGCCTGGGCTTTCCGCCCAGCGAAATCGTCGACGCCGTGGCCTATGACAAGAATGGCGAGGTGCTTGCCGACGAAGCCGCGCGCCGGGCCGCGGTGTCGGAAGGGCGGCTGGGCCGCGTGGACGTGACACCCGCGTTCTTCGGGCTGCTGGGTGCGCAGGGCGCGTTGCCGCTGCATTATTCCGAAATGCTGGCCACCCGCGAAAGCCTGCGGCGCGACCGGGGCGCGCGCGCCTTCTTCGATATTTTTTCCAATCGCGCCGCGGCGCTGTTCTATGCGGCCTGGAAGAAATACCGCATGCCGTTGCGGCACGAAGCCGAACAAGATCACCACTACCTGCCGTTGCTGCTGGCGCTGGGCGGCATCGGCCATCCGGCGCTGCGCGACCGCTTGCACAACGGCGCCGGCCGCGTGTTCGACGAATCCGTGGCGCACTACGCCGCGGCCGCGCGCCAGCGGCCTGTGTCCGCGCCGTTCTTGCAGCGCGTGTTGCAGGACTACTTCGGGGTGCCGCTGCGCGTGGAGCAGTTCGTGGGCCGCTGGTACGACGTGCCGCCGCAGAACCGCACGCAGCTGGGCCGGCCCGGCGCGGTGTTGGGCGTGTCGGCGCTGGCGGGCGATCGCATCTGGCAGCGCGACCTGCGGATCCGCCTGTGGATCGGCCCGCTGTCGCGCCAGGCCTTTGCCGACTTTCTGCCGGGCGGCGAGCGCGCCCAGGCGCTGGAAAAACTGCTGACCATGTTTGGCGGCATGACCTTCGAATACGAAGTGCGCCTGGTGCTGGCGCGCGACAGCATCGGGCCCAGCCAATTGGGCGGGGACGGCGATGTGCGGCTGGGGTGGAATTCCTTCCTGTCCACCGAACCGGCCACGCGCGACCGCGACGACGCCAGCTACGAACTGCACACGATTCACTGATCCATCGACGTAGAAAAACAAATCCATGGCCACACCGCTGAAAACCCTGATCGGGAAGCTGAACCAGACCTGCCGCCAGGCCGCCGAACGCGCGGCCAGCCTGTGCATGGCGCAGGGCCATTACGAGGTGGACCTGGAACACCTGTTCCTGGCGCTGCTGGAAAAGCCCGCCAGCGATCTGGCCATGATTGCGCGCCGCTGCCACATTCCCACGGATGCGCTGGAAGCCGACCTGAAGGCCGAGATCGGCCGTTTCAAGAACGGCAATACGCGCACGCCGGTGTTCTCGGCACATCTGCCCAAACTGTTTGAACACGCCTGGCTGATTGCCTCGCTGGACACGCAGACGACGCGCATTCGCTCGGGGCATCTGCTCTTGGCCTTGTTGACCGAACCCGATCTGGCACAGTTGGCGCGGCGCGGTTCGCCCTTGTTTGAATCGTTCCGCCTGGACGCGTTGAAGCATGACTTCGCGGCGCTGACCGAGGGCTCGGAAGAGGCGGGGCAGGCGGTGGGCTTTGCCGACGGCGCGCCGGCCCAGGGCGACGCCGCGCAGCCCGCGCCGGGCTTGTCGGCATCGCCCGCACTGGACCAGTACACGACCAACCTGACCGAACGCGCGCGGGACGGCAAGATCGACCCGGTGATCGGGCGCGATGCCGAGATCCGCCAGATGATCGACATCCTGACGCGGCGGCGGCAGAACAACCCCATCCTGACCGGCGAGGCCGGCGTGGGCAAGACGGCCGTGGTGGAAGGCCTGGCGCTGCGCATCGTGGCGGGCGATGTGCCGCCCGCGCTGGCCGACGTGACGCTGCGCGTGCTGGACATGGGCTTGTTGCAGGCCGGCGCCAGCGTCAAGGGCGAATTCGAGAACCGGTTGAAGAACGTGATCGACGAGGTCAAGAAAAGCCCGTCGCCCATCATCCTGTTCATTGACGAGGCGCACACGATGATCGGCGCGGGCGGACAGGCGGGCCAGAACGACGCCGCCAACCTGCTCAAGCCGGCGCTGGCGCGTGGCGAATTGCGCACGATCGCCGCCACGACGTGGAGCGAATACAAAAAGTACTTCGAAAAAGACGCGGCATTGGCCCGGCGCTTCCAGGTTGTGAAGGTCGAGGAACCGGACGAGGCCCTGGCCGCATCGATGCTGCGCGGCATGGCGCCGCTGATGGAGCGGCATTTTGGCGTGCGCATCCTGGACGAGGCGATCAGCGCGGCGGCGCGCTTGTCGCACCGCTACATCACCGGCAGGCAGTTGCCCGACAAGGCGGTCAGCGTGCTGGATACGGCCTGCGCGCGCGTGGCCCTGGGCCGCAGCGCAACGCCCGCATTGATCGACGATGCGCGTCACCGGCTGACGCGGCTGCGCACCGAACAGGCCGCGCTGCGCCGCGAGGCCGCCACCGGCACGCCGCAATCGCGCCTGGCCGAACTGGAACAGGAAATCGCCACGGTGCAGCAGACGCTGACGGACGCCGAGGCGCGCCATCAGGCGGAAACCGGCCTGGTGGAACGCATCCATGCGCTGCGCGCCGAACTGGAAGCGCAAGGCCAAGAGGACGCTACGCAAGCCACCACCGCGCCTTCCGCCTCGCGCCGCAAGGCGGCCGCGCCGGCCTTGACGCCGGAACAGCAGCGCCTGGCCGGCCTGATGGACGAGCTGCGGGCGCTGCAAGGCGAACAGCCGCTGGTGCCCGCGTGCGTGGATGCGCAGATCGTGGCCGAGATTATTTCGGCCTGGACCGGCATCCCGCTGGGCCGCATGGTCAACGACGAAATTCGCACGGTGCTGCAATTGCAGCCCATGCTGGCCGAACGCGTGATCGGCCAAGACCACGCGCTACATGCCATCGCGCAACGCGTGCGCACGGCGCGCGCCGGGCTGGAAGACCCGGACAAGCCCAAGGGCGTGTTCCTGTTCGTCGGCCCGTCGGGCGTGGGCAAGACCGAAACGGCGCTGGCGCTGGCCGACATCCTGTATGGCGGCGAGCGCAAGCTGATCACCATCAACATGAGCGAATACCAGGAAGCCCACAGCATTTCGGGCTTGAAGGGATCGCCACCGGGCTACGTGGGCTACGGCGAAGGCGGTGTGCTGACCGAAGCCGTGCGGCGCCAACCCTACAGCGTGGTGCTGCTGGATGAAATCGAAAAGGCGCACCCGGACGTGCTGGAGATGTTCTTCCAGGTGTTCGACAAGGGCGTGATGGACGACGCCGAAGGCCGCGAAATCGACTTCCGCAACACGCTCATCATCCTGACCTCGAACGTCGGGTCCAGCACCATCATGCAGGCCTGCCTGAACAAGCCCGCCGAAGAACGCCCCACGCCGGACCAGCTGACCGAGCTGCTGGCGCCGCAACTGTACAAGGCGTTCAAGCCCGCCTTCCTGGGCCGCATGAAGACCATTCCGTACTTCCCGGTGGATGACGACGCGCTGGCGCACATCATCGGCCTGAAGCTGGCGCGCATCGCGCGACGCGTGCAGGCCACGCACCGCGCGGCGTTCGAATGGGACGAGGCCCTGGTCGAGGCCGTGCTGGCGCGCTGCACCGAGGTGGACACCGGTGCGCGCAACGTGGACCACATTCTGAACGGCGCGCTGCTGCCCGAAATTGCCGAGCAGGTGCTTGGGCGCATGGCGCAAGGCGAAGCCATTGCCAAGATCCGCGTGGGCGCGGGCAAGAACGGCGACTTCCGTTTTCGCATGAGCTGATCGGGAGACGCCGACTATGCCCCGAGAAACTGTCGCCGCCTCCGCAAGTTCGCTTGCCGCAAGCCCGCTTGCCGCAAGTCCGCTTGCCGCAAGTTCGCTTGCCGCAGCCTTTACCCAAGCGGATCGGTTGCTGGACCTGAGCACGCCGCTGGGGCCGGACAAGCTGCTGGCCGAACGCCTGCACGGCTCCGAGCAGTTGAGCGACGGTGGCTTTGCCTTGCAAGTGGATGCGCTGTCCGACGATGCGCACATCGCGTTGAAAACGCTGATCGGCCAACCGGTGCAGCTGACATTGCAAACCGCCTTGGGCCGCGACGAGCGCCGCGTCTGGTGCGGGCTGGTGTCCGAGGCGCGCTTCGAAGGCGCCAACGGCGGCTTTGCCCGCTACCGGCTGCGCATTGAACCGTGGCTGGCGCTGCTGCGCCAGCGGCGCGACAGCTATGCCTTCCAGGACCAGTCCGTGATCGACATCGTGGACAGCGTGTTCGGCGACTACAGCGGGCAAGGCGCGGTGGCCGCGCAATGGCGCTGGGAATTGAAAGACCGCGACGTCTACGCCAAGCGCAGCCTGACCATCCAATACCGAGAAACCGATTACGCCTTCGTCGAACGGCTGCTGGCCGAGGAAGGGTTGTTCTACTGGGTCGAGCACGAGGCGGGCGACGGCGAGCCGGGCACGCATACCGTCGTCATTGCCGACCACAATGGCGCCTTCAAAAGCGGCCCGCAAGACAGCGTGAAGTTCCAACGCGCCGACGCCACCGAAACCGAGGACACGATCCAGGCGTGGCGCAAGCGACGCGCGTGGCGCACCAACGCGCTGCGGCTGGCCACCTGGGACTACCGCGCCATGCAGGCCCGCCAGGCCAGCGCGCAGGTGGATGACAAGGTGCCGAACACGCTGGAGCTGGCCGATGCCGATTACCCCGGCCAATACCTGTTCGAAGACGGCAGCCAGGGTGACCGCCTGGCGCACAACGCGCTGGCCGCGCAACGCGTGGGGCAGTCGCTGTACGAGGGCGCGGGCACGGTGCGCACGCTGGCGCCAGGCTTGCGCTTTGCGCTGACGGGGCACTGGGCACCCTCGCAGGGCGAAGGCAGCGATTTCGTGGTGATGCGTATCGAGCACGAGGCGCGCAACAACTTTGACGAAAGCCTGGGGCAAGCGGTGGCGGCGGCCTTGGGCGCGGGTGGAACCGCGGCGACTCCGGCCGATGGCAATTCCGAAGCTGACTTCTATCGCAACCGCTTCGACGCCATTGCCGCCACGCTGGAATACCGGCCCCGCACGCGCGACGGCCATGGCGCGCGGCTGCATCCCCGGCCCACGGTGCACGGCGCGCAAACGGCCTTGGTGGTGGGCGCCAAGGACCCGGTCCATACCGACCGCGATCACCGCATCAAGATACAGTTTCATTGGCAGCGCGGCAGCGCGTCCAGCAATCGGCAGACGCACCCGGCGGGCGACGATAACGCCCCGGCGGCGGACTCGCTGGGCACCTGGGTGCGCGTGGCCGAACCCGTGGCGGGGTCGGACTGGGGCGGACACTTCATTCCGCGCCTGGGCCAGGAAGTGCTGGTGCAGTTTTTGCACGGCGACATCGACCGCCCCGTTGTGGTGGGCGCTTTATATAACGGCGCGGGCGCGGAGAACGCGGCCAACAATCAGGTGCAGGGCGGCGCGGCCAAGGCCACGGGCAATGCGCCCGCATGGTTCGCGGGCACGCAGGACGGCCATGCGCACAACGTGGTGATGTCGGGCTTCAAGACGCAGGCGCTGGCGCAAAGCGGCCAGGGCATGGGCGGCTACAACCAGCTGGTGCAGGACGACACACCGGGGCAGTCGCGGTTGATGGCTTCGACCACGCAGGCGGACGCCCGGCTGAGCCTGGGCCACCTGAAGCAGCAGCGCGACAACGAACGGCTGTCGGACCTGGGCCATGGCGCCGAGCTGGCCACCAGCGAGGCGCTGGCCCTGCGCGCCGGTGAAGGTTTGCTGATCAGCGCCGACAAGCGCGAAGGGGCAGCGGGCGGCTTGCTGGATAGCGGAGAAGCCATCACCCAGATGGAAAAATCCATCGAGCAGGCCGGTGAATTGTCCAAGGCAGCGGCGCGCCAGGAAGCCGCGTTGCCCGGCGATGCGGACAAGACGCGCGCGCTGGATGAGCTGGACGCGGTGCGCAAGATCATCGAAGGCACGCAGGCCGAGCAGGACGTGAACGTGCCGGCCTACACGCAGCCGCACATCCAGGTCAGCGCGCCCAAGGGCATTGGCCAATACACGCCGCACAACGCCTATACGGTGGCGGGCACCACGCTGTGCCAGGTGGCGCCGGACGTGAACTGGGCGGCGGGCGCGAATCTGGCGGTGTGCGTCGCGCAAGGCGTGGTGTTGTTCACCAAGGGCTTGGGCGGCAGCGGCCGGGCGGTGCAGGAACAAGGCATCCGGCTGCACGCGGCCGGCGGCAAGCTGCGCCTGCAAAGCCAGAAGGCGCGCATGCGGCTGATCGCCGAGAAGGCGGTAACGCTGGTGTCCGCGCAGGGCGCTGTGGATGTGACGGCATCGAAAAAGGTGCTTGCCACGGCGGCGGGGGCATACATGCGTATCGAGGGCGGCGGCATTCAGTTGCACGCGCCCGGCAAGGTCGAGTTGAAGGCGGGTGTGCACAACTGGGTCGGCCCACAAAGCGGGGCGGGACCCGCACAACCGCCGCAAGGCGAGCTGGAAGGCTGCGCCGCCGCGCTGGAAGACGCGGCAGGCAGCGGGGCGTTGGCGGCATGACGACCGTTGCGAAACAACCGGCCGCCGCACCTGGGCATTCACGTGTCGCGGCGACCCCGTCCGGGGACGCGCGTCGGGACGCCACGCCGCCCGCCCACGCGCGCGCTGACGCCGCCGTCGAACAGGCCATTGCCGGGCTGCGCGCCGTGCTGGACGCACGCCCCAGCCGCCGCGTGCTGCTGCTGTGCGATTCCACGCTGGCCGATCCGCTGGCGGACGACATCGCCCAAGCCGGGTTGCAGCGGCGGTCGGTGGACCTGCTTTCGCAAGGCGCGTCCGCACCGCCCCTGTACCTGGCCGAAGTGCCGGACGAGATCGCCGATGAACGGCTGGTCAATGCCAGCATTCGATTGGCGGTCGACGAAGCCATGCAGCCCGCGCCCGCGGTCAAGCGCGCGCGCTCGATGGCGGCGTGGCTGGCCACGGACTTGCCGCTGGCCGAAGTGGCGCAGCGGCTGATCTTGCGCGCGCGGTTGCGCGATGCCCAGGGTCGCATGCGCATCCTTCGGTTCTGGGACCCGCGCACGACGCAATTCCAAAGCGAGCTGTATGCGGGCTGCGCGCCCGCGTCATGGATCGCGGGCGCAACCTGGATGAGCATTGACGGTTTCGCGCGCTGGCAGGCGTTGCCGGACACGGCCGGCCCAATGCAGACGGCCACGCCCGATTGGCCCCGGCTGGCGCGGCTGGGCCAGGTGAACGCGGTGCTGCAACGCTTGAACGCGGGCGGCCTGGCTGTTGGGCCGGCGGCGCTGGAGCCGATACGCCGTGCGCTGGATGCAGCGGCCGACTGCGGCATCAAAGACGACGAAGACGCCGCCCTGTTCGCGGCCTGGCGCGTGCGCCTGGATGCGCCGCTGGAACGTGCGCCGTCGTTCGCCGCACTGCTGCGCGAGGTGCAGGAAGAGGGCGGCCGTCTGCGCAGCGCGGTCGAAGACATGGACGATGAGGATTGGTGGAGGTTTGCGCGGCAGGCGCAGGCCCCGGAGGATCGACAAGCATGACGACTGACTACGACGCGCTTCCCTGCAAGGGCAAGTTTTGCGGCCGGCCGGGTTTGCCGATCCTGCCGATGCGGATCGGCTACGTGCCGGGCGGCAAAAACGATTTGCCTAATGGCGTGTACGCGGATGCCGAGCTGCATTACGAAACCATGCGCCAGGGCGCCTACATGCTGCGCGCCATCACCGCCGGCTATGTGTACGTGTGGGACCCGCGCCGCAGCTACGGCTGGCGCGCGTTTGCCGCCACGGCCACCGGCCAGATGAAAGAGGTGCCGGTGGACGACGACAACCGTCCGTCCGAGCAGCCCACGTTCACCTGCACGCGCGAAGGGCATGGCCTGGAATCCGCCTTGATCAACGTGGAAGCGCCGGCCAATGCGTCGCGGCCGGTGTGGGTCGGCTATTCGCGGGTGTGGTGGACGCGCGATATCCGCCGCGAACTTACGCGCAACGAACGCTGGCGCAGCAAGATCATGGTCGAGCTGGATGCGCGCGCCGTCTGGGGCGGTGGGCATCCCAAGCCCGACACCGGCTACCGCGTGACGGCGGATGGCGCCAACCTGGCCGCGCATTCGGTTGAATTCCGCGATGCCGCCGGCGCCGCGACGCTGTTCAACAACACGCTGAGTCCGGCCGTGTCCACCTTCGGCGGCAAGGCCGGCGCGATGGCGGAAAAGATGCGGCAGATGTCGTCCAAGGGTGGCGTGGTGCTGGCGCTGCGCGACCCCGTCGGCTTGCTGGCGGACATCTCAACCTGGCGCAACAAGCGCATGGGGGAACTGGCCGAACACCATCTGGACCCGACGCGGCTGCGCGAAGTGGGCGTGGCGCAGATCATCCAGGGGCTGGAAAAGCAGATGGACGCATCGGGCGATGAGATCAAGCGGATGCACCAGCGCATCAACATGACCAAGGTCACCAAGACCATCCGCGAGAACCGCGCCAGCATCGACCGCATGAAAGACCTGATCGAAGGCGCGGGCAAGGATTGGGCGTGGTGGTATGGCCGCGAAGCGTTCTGGATGACGCTGAAAGCGTACTCGCCCAACGACGCGGCGGCGGGCGCGCGGCTGGAAGAGGACCTGGCGCTGTGCGTGGACGGCGCGGGCGCGGTCCACAGCGAACACAAGGCCATCGACGAATCGCTGAAGGAAGACGACAGGGACGGGCTGTACGAGGCCATCTGGCGCGGCCTGGCCTCGAACGACGGCGAGCTGCTGGCCTTCCTGCAAAAAGAAGCGCGCGGCAAGTTGGCCAAGCAGGTGTCCACCGTGCGCAAGATGATCAAGAGCTATAACGACTGGCTCAAGGAGCGCCGGACAAAGGGCCTGCCGACGCCGACGCGCGCGGCCACCACTGCCATCGGCCGGTTCATGGCGACGCAGCTGTTGCGGCTGACGCTGGCGCGCGACCCCATCGCGGAACGGGTGGCGGCGCGCGTGCAGATGACGATGGCGGCGCGCATGAACACCGTGTTGGTGGTGCGCAGCCACACCACCACGGTGCCGCGCATGATCGCGGATATGCACAACATCATCTGGGACTCCAAGAACCCGTCGTTGGAGATCACGGCGGGGGGCGGCGTCACCGCAACCCAGCACATGAGTTCGGGCTGGATCGGCACGCAATCCGAGGCTTCGCGGCCGGTCACCGTCAACTACGTGATTCCCGAAGAAGTCGATGCGCAGCTGAATGCGGCGCCGACGGGGCGGCCACGGCCGATGCCCACGGCAGCGCCGCCGTTGGGCCTGCCCGCGCCACCGCCGATGCTGGCGTTGCCCGCGCCTACGATGTCGCCGATGGCGGGGCTGATCAAGTACGCCAAGTCGCGCGACGCACAGTTCGCGGGCGCGACGGGGGTGATGGCGCTGGTGGCGATTTACACGTCGGTGTCGGATCTGAACGCCGCGCAAGCCCTTGGCGATGCGAAAAAAGAACGCAAGGCCTGGTTCGGCATCACCACGGGCGTGCTGGGAGTGGGCAGCGTGGCGATTGAAGTCACGACGGGCGCAATCGGCGCGCGGGTTGGCGCGAACACTGCGTTCACGATGAACCTGCGGCTGAACTTGCGGCTGGCCACGTTCCGCACGGCGGGCGCGGTGTTCGCCACCGCCGCGACGTTCGTGGACAGCGCCAACAACGCCATGAACGCCAAGGACCAGTACGACGTGCACAACTATGAAGCGGGCGGGGCCTATGCCACGTCGTCCGCGTTCTTGTTGATGTCCAGCCTGACCGGTGTGGCCACGGCGGTGATCGCCGTGGGCGGCGCGTTCAGCACGGCCGGCGTGGCGGCGGGCGCGGGCGGTTTCGGCGGGGCGATGGTCGGTTTGACCAGCGGCGGCACGGTGCTGCTGGGCATTCCGGTGTGGGGCTGGATCGCGCTGGGGTTGTGCCTGCTGGTGGCCGGCCTGTACTTCAAGTTCTGGGGCGACAGCGCGACCGAAAGCGAGCTGGAGGTCTGGTATACGCGCTGCTGCATGCGCGCGGAAGAATTCGAAGGCGTGCAAGGCCGCGAGCTGTATCCGACCCGCGAAGAAGAACTGGAAGATTTCAACACCGCGGTGTTCGGCGTGCGCGTGACGCTGCAATGGTATGGCTTCTGGAGCGGCGAAGTGGCGGGCCGCGACCGGCTGCTGCTGGAAGTGACCATGCCCGGCTACACGCAAAGCAGCGACTACGCGTACTGCCTGAAACTGGGCGGCGCCGGCGTGACGGCCGTGGTGTCCAGCCGGGGCTCGCCCCGCGCGCAGGACCCGGAACTGCAACCGCGCGCGCCCTCGCAGGCGCAGATGGTGGCGGGTCGGCCCGACCCCCGGACGTGGATGGACAAGGTTGATGATTATGTGGATGGCCTGAGCGCGCGGCCGGGCTGGGCCGACATCTGGCGCTGGGTCCGCAAGGACCGTAGCCAGGCTATCGAATTCACGGGCAAACCGTGGGAAGATTCGGTGCAGTTCCAGGTTCACAATGGCTACGCGACGCTGCGCACCGAGGTGCTGGTGGACGACGACATCTTCACCGAAGCGTTTTTGAAGATCGAGTTCTGGCCCGACCCGGAACGCATGCCGGAAGTGCGCGCGTTGCCGGTGGGCAGCGATGGCACCAATCTCGTGAAAGCAAAAAATTGACAGGGTTCAAGCATGCAGAGCAATGAAGGCATCCAGGCCGCCGTGTATACGCGCTGGCACCAGCTGTCGGTGCCCTTGGGATTTGCGCTGGCCGCCGGCAGCTTCATGCTGATCGTCTTTAACCGGGGGCCGATGGTCATGGCGATTGTGCTGGCCGTGCTGGGTTTGCTGGTGCCGCCGCTGATTGCCTTTCGTGGCTTTCCCACGCGCAATGCCGTCAAGGTCACGCCCGATGGCCTGGAGTTTTCGCGGCGCGGGCCGATTGCGTTTGCCGATCTGAAAAGCTGGGGCACGGACGATTATCTGAAACTGATCCGCCCGGGCTTGCCCACCCTGCTGGTCAGCCCGGTTGACCTGCCCAGCCGCGAGCGGTTGCTGCGTGACTTCGAGCAGGCCTTGAACGCCTGGCAACAGCGCCAGCCCGCCGGCGCCGAGCGCGCGCGACGCACGCACTTCTATGGTTCCGCCGGGGGCCGCGTGGTGGGCGGGTTCATCACCGCGGTGGGCGTGGCGGCGGCAGCGCTGGCCATGAACCTGCGCGAACCGTCGATCTCGTTGGCAATCGTGGGGGGGCTGGGCGCACTGTTCGGCCTGACGATGCTGCTGGGCAGGCGCGGCTGAAAGCGCCGCCTGGGGCAGTACAAAATGTTGCTTGTCGCCCCGCATCCCCTTGCTAGCATGGTTCAGCCGGAATCACCCGGCAGAACGATGCAATAGTTGGAGGTTGCCATGAACTCAAGAACAATGATCAACCGGATGGCCGTGGTGGCGGCGGCAGGGGCGCTGCTGGCGGGCTGTGCAACGCAACAGCAAACCAATACCGCGGTCGGTACGGGCGCGGGCGCGGCGGTGGGCGCCGGCATCGGCGCGTTGATCGGCCACGGCAAGGGCGCGGCAATCGGCGCGGGCATTGGCGCCGTGGCGGGCGGCTTGGTCGGCTACAACTGGAAGGTGGTCAAGGAAGATGTGCAGCAGTCCGGCGCATCCTCGTTGGGCATCGACGTGGTCGAAATGCCCGATGGCAGTCTCAAGGTCAACATCCCCAGCGGCGTGTCGTTCGACACGGACAAGACGCAGCTCAAGCCGGCCCTGCTGCCGGTGTTGGACAGCGTGGCCCGTTCGCTGAACCAGCATCCCGAATTGCGCACCAAGGTGGTCGGCCATACCGACAGCACGGGCGCGCTGGCGCATAACCAGACGCTATCGATCAACCGCGCCAAGAGCGTGACGGACTACCTGGCCAAGCAGGGCGTGGCGTCCGGGCGCATGGCGGTGGAAGGGCGCGGCCCCAGCGACCCGATCGGCGACAATGCGACCGCCGAAGGGCGCGCGCTGAACCGGCGCGTGGAAATCTACTTGTACGCCGTCAAGCAATAAGGTCCGTCTCATGAGCATGCTTCCCCCCGCCCGTATCGGCACCGATACCGCCGTGGCCGCGCTGACCGGTTGGCAGGCCGCGGCCACGCGCGACGCCATTGAAAAGCGCTACCGCTTTCCGAACTTCAACGCGGCTTTCGGGTTCATGGCGCGCGTGGCCATGTTCGCGGAAAAGCTGAACCACCACCCGGAATGGACCAACGTCTATAACCGGGTGGACGTGACGCTGACCACGCATGACGCGGGCGGAGTGACCGAGCTGGACGTGCGCATGGCGCAGTTCATGGACGAGGCGGCTACGCAGATGGGCGCCACGGCGCCGAAGTCGGACGCCTAGCCGTCGCTGTCCGCTGCCGCGTCTTCGCGCGCTTGCAGATGCTCGATCAGGCGATCGAGCATCTGGCCCAGCGCGCGCTGTTCGTCGGCATCCAGGCAGCCGAATATTTCGTCGTTACGGCGCGCGATCAAATCAATGATGCGTTGATATTGCGCCATGCCCTCGGCCGTGGGCGTCAGCACCACGCCGCGCCCATCCGAGGCCGACAACGCTTTTTCCACCAGACCGCGTTCCACCAACGCCTGCGCCGACCGGCTGGCCTGGCCTTTGTTCAGGTTGGCCGCGCGCGCCAGGTCATTGACGGACAGCGGCGCATAGCGCCCGATGGCAGCCAGGCAGCGCGCTTCGCCCAGGGGAATGCCGCAGTCTTCCAGGTAGGCGCGATTCGTGTCCCGGTCCGTGATCTTGTTG
>NZ_LBHW02000058.1:0-25868 GCF_001005835.2 Achromobacter sp. LC458 | reverse complement strand
GGCGTCGACAGAGAACGTGCCGTGTTGGCCAGGCGCGTTCGTCTGAACTTGGAACACGGCTTGACCAGCGTCCGGGTCCGTGACGTTGAGCTTGCCGTCAACAGACAGCGTCTTGTCTTCGATCACTTCGCCCTTGTCAGCGCCCGGAGCTCCCGGGGTGATGATCGCGCCGTCATCGGTACCGTTGATCGTGACCGTCACATTCTTAGTGACCACGCCGCCGTTGCCGTCATCGACCGTAACCGTAAACGTCTCGGTGATCGACTGACCGGTCTTCAGACCTTGGACATCCTTGTTGGCGTTGTCCAGGTTGTAGGTCCAGTTGCCCGACGAGTCGACCGAGAACGAACCGTACGTACCCTTGCCCTCGTTGTTAACGGACCAGGTGTGGGTATCGGTCGTATCAACGTCGGCGACATCCAGCTTGCCGGTGGCAACCAGCGTGCCGTCTTCGGTAACTGCACCATCAGCCTTGCCGGTCAGGACCGGGATGTCGTTGGTGCCGACGATGGTGACGACGACCTGACCCGTCGTGCCGTCAGCGGTCGTAACCGTGAAGGTCTCGGTCAGCGTCTTGCCAGCGCCCAGGCCTTGGACGGCCGGGTCGTTGTTGGTCAGGTTGTACGTCCATGCGCCGTTGGCGTCGACGGAGAACGTGCCGTGTTGGCCGGGCGCGTTCGTCTGAACTTGGAACACGGCTTGGCCGGCGTCCGGGTCGGTGACGTTGAGCTTGCCGTCAACAGACAGCGTCGTGTCTTCGACGACTTCGCCCTTGTCGCTTCCGGGCGTAGACGGAGTGATGATCGCGCCGTCATCGGTACCGTTGATCGTGACCGTCACATCCTTGGTGACCACACCGCCATTGCCGTCATCGACGGTGACGGTGAACGTCTCGGTGATCGACTGACCCGTCTTCAGACCTTGGACATCCTTGTTGGCGTTGTCCAGGTTGTACGTCCAGTTGCCGTTGCCATCAACGGAGAAGGAGCCATACGTACCCTTGCCCTCGTTGTTAACGGTCCAGGTGTGCGTATCGGTCGTGTCAACGTCAGCCACATCCAGCTTGCCGGAGACGACAAGGCTGCCGTCTTCCGTGACTGCACCGTCGGCCTTGCCCGTCAACACCGGAACATCATTGGTCCCGACGATCGTGACCACCACCTGGCCCGTCGTGCCGTCCGCCGTCGTGACCGTAATGGTTTCCGACAGCGTCTTGCCAGCGCCCAAGCCTTGGACGGCCGGATCGCTGTTATTCAGGTTGTACGTCCAGTTCCCGTTGGCATCGATCGAGAACGTGCCGTGCGTGGTGGTGGCGTTCGTCTGAACCTGGAACACCGCTTGACCCGCGTCCGGGTCGGTGACTTCCAACTTGCCGCCGACCGACAGCTTCTCGTCTTCGACGACCTGGCCCGCGTCAGCACCCGGTGCCCCCGGGGTAATGATCGCGCCGTCGTCCGTGCCGTTGATCGTGACGGTGACCACTTGCGTCGTCACGCCGCCGTTGCCGTCGTTGACCGTGACGGTGAACGTCTCGGTCAAGGTCTGGCCGGCGATCAGTGCCTGGACGGCGGGGTTGGCGTTGGCCAGGTTGTAGGTCCACGTGCCGTCGGCCGCAATCGTCAGCGCGCCGTATTGGCCGGCGCCATTGTCGTTGACGGACCACGTGTGCGTGTCGGACGTGTCGACGTCAGCCACGTTCAGCTTGCCGGTGGCGACCAGCGCCGTATCTTCGGTGACCGCGCCGGCGGCTTGGCCGCTGATCGTGGGGACGTCGTTGGTGCCCTGGATGGTGACGGTGACCGTGCCGGTCGTGCCGTCAGCCGTGGTGACCGTGAAGGTCTCGGTCAGGGTCTCGCCAACGGCCAGCGCTTGCACGCGGGTGTCGTTGTTGTTCAGGTTGTAGACCCACGCGCCGCTGGCGTCGATCGAGAACGTGCCGTGCTGGCCGGCCTGGCCGGATTGCACGACAAAGCGCGCTTCGCCGTCGTCCACGTCGGTGACGTTCAGCTTGCCGTTCGCGGTGAAGGTGGTGTCTTCCTTGACCGTGCCGGCATCGTCGCCGGCGTTGGCCGGGGTGATCTGGGCCGGGTCGTTCACGCCGACGATCGTCACTTCGACAGTGGCGGTGGACGTTGCGCCGCTGGGATCGGTAACCGTGTACGAAATCGTGCTGGTGGCGGTCTGGCCGGCGGGCAGGTTCTGGAAGCCCGTGCCGGGCGTGAAGACGTAGCTGCCGTCGGGCAGAACGGTAAAGGTGCCGCCGTTGGAGCCGTTGACGGTGACGCCGCCCGCGGTCATGGGCCGGCCGCTGACCGACACGATGGCCAGGGGATCGCCGTCGGGATCGCTGTCGTTGCTGAGCAGGTTGCCGCGCTGGACCGCGTTCTGGTCGCCCGTGCTGGCATCGTTCAGTGCGGACGGGGCGCTGTTGGTCGCTGCCGGGACAGCGGCATCGCCGTTGTTGTCGCCCGTGGCGCCGGCGGCGCCGGCGCGGGGCAGGGTGTCGTCACCGCGGCCGGGGTTGGCGTAGGCCAGGTCCAGCGGCGTGGTGGTTTCCAGGATGCGGGCCAGGCGCACGAAGCTGCTGCCGCCGGCATCGCCGCCGCCGGCCACGATGGCGGCGGTGGGGTCCAGTTCGTCAAACGGGTCGCGGCCGGCTTGCAACGCGGCCAGCAGGCGATCGGAATCCGTGCCGGTGGGCGGCGTCAGCGCGGCTTCGCTGGGGTCGGCCAAGGGGCCCGTGATGTCGCCGTTGACGGCGACTTCACGGCTTTCGCCGATCACGATCGGCATGCCGTTTTCAACCTGAAGGGAAACCGTGGCGCCCGAGGCCGTAACGATATCGCTGCCGGCGGGGACTTTGCTGCCTTGATGCAGTTCGGTCAGCGAGCCGTCGCTGTTGCGTATCCACGCGCGACCGGAGATTTCATTGACGACTGCGGGAGTAGTGTTGGCCATGTGGGTTCCGTTTCAGGGAGTTATCCAAGATGGCCAGATACTAAAGAGCGCCGCGTGGGCGCGATATTGTCCTTAAGGACAGTTTCAGGAAGTAATTTTGCTGCGTGTGTCGGCCGGCGCCGAAATGCCGTGCACCAGCAGGGCAAGTTGAAGGCGATCGGACACGCCCAGCTTTTCAAAGACGGCGGAAAGATGCGCCTTGACCGTGCGTTCGGTGATGCCCAGGGCCTCGGCGATCTGCGCGTTGGCCTGACCGCTGGCGGCGTAGCGCGCCACGGTGATCTCGCGCTCGGTCAGCAGGCCGTTGTCCCAGGAATGCGAATCCTGGGCGCGCTCGGTGACCAGCTTTAGCAAACGCGCCACCAAAGAGCGGCCCATCCATATCCCACCGGACAAGACCACTTCCAGCGCTTGCGACAGCGCGGCGGCGGGCGCGTAGCTGTGGCAATAGCCATGGGCGCCCGCGCCCAGCGCTTGCGTGCCTTGCTCGTCATTGGGGCTGGGGCTGGCGACCACCAGATGCAGGCCAGCCAGGGCAGGGCCCCAGCTGGGATCCTGCCACGATGGCAAGCGCGGCACGTCGGTATCCAGCACGGCCAGCGTGCGGCCTTGCTCTCGCCAGCGTTGCAGGTCGGCCAGGCCGCGCCCGCGGGCAGCCAGCCAGCGTGTGGAATCCAACGCGCGCCAGTGTTGCCAGAGCAGGTCGTCGTGCGTAATCAACAAGACGGGAACGGGTTTCATAAAGCCTTGCAGCTCTCCTTTAACGTTCGGTGAAGGCGTTTGCCTTGGCACGCAGAATCGGTTTGAGCAGGTACTGCAACACGGTGCGTTTACCCGTCAGGATATGAACCTCGGCCACCATCCCGGGGATGATGGGCAATAGTTTGTCGCCCACGGTGCTGCGGTCCGTGCGGACCCGCACCACGTAATAGGAATTGCCTTTTTCGTCGGTGACCGTGTCGGCGCCGATCTGTTCGACCTTGCCTTCCAGCCCGCCGTAGATGGCGAAGTCGTAGGCGGTGAACTTCACTTCCGCCTTCTGGTCGGCATGCAGGAAACCGATGTCGCGCGGCTGGATGCGCACTTCCAGCAGCAGCGTGTCGTCCTTGGGCACGATCTCGATAATGTCCTTGCCCGGCTGCACCACGCCGCCGACGGTGTTGTTGAACAGCGTCTTGATGGTGCCGGCCAGCGGCGCGCGCACTTCGGCCAGCTTCACGCGGTCGGCCAGGGCCAGCTTGCCCTGGCGCAGGGTCGACAGCTTGGTGTTGGTCTCGGACAGTTCGCTGCGGGCCTGGTTGCGAATATTGAGCTCGGACTCTTCCAGCTTGCTTTGCGCTTCCTTGATCGACGCCTGGAATCGGTCAATCTGCGCCTCGGCGCCTTTTTGCTCGCCGCAATACCGCGCCACGTCGCGTTGCAGGCGCAGCAGGTCCACTTCGGACACGGCGCCGCTCTTGAGCAACGGCCGGGTCACCTGCAATTCCCGCGAGGTCAGTGCGCAACTGGCCGAGGCTTGATCGCGCTTGGCGATGGTTTCGCGCAGGTCTTCCTGGCGTTGCTTGAGCTGTTCGCGCGCCACGTTGATGGTGGCGTTCAGCTCGGTGTTGCGCGCTTGCCAGGCGTTGCGTTCCATTTCAGCCAGGCCGGGCGCCTGCTTCAGCACTTCTTCCGGCGCCACGAAAGGTTCGCCGGTGGCCAAGGCCTGCAAGCGGGCGGACTTGGCCAGCAGCGACAGGTATTCCGCGTTGTTCTCGCCCAGGGAAGAGGCAAAGCGCGTGGAATCGATTTTCAGCAGGGTCTGGCCGGCCTGGACTTCCTGGCCCGGGCGGACCAGGATTTCCTCGACGATGCCGCCGTCCAGGCTTTGGATGATCTGCACTTGGCGCGACGGCACAACCTTGCCTTCGCCGCGAACCACTTCGTCGATGCTGCCGGTGGCCGCCCAGACGATCAGCAGGAAGGTCGCCAGCAGCGCCACCCACAGCAGCACGCGCGAGCTGCGGGCCTGCGACTCCTGGATCACCCATTCGGCATTGCCGACATAGTCCGAGCGCTTTTCCCGCTTGCCTTTTTCGGTGCCGTCCAGCAACCGGTCAAAGAAGAATACGAAGACGTTGCGCAATTTGCGCCACAGGGTGCCCAGCAGGCCGTGCCGGGTCTCTCCAGGATTTTTCAGCATGGCGCCCTTAACTCCCGCGTCCAACGCGTCCTTGACGCAGTGCTTCGACAACTTGCTCCTTGGGGCCGTCCGCAACGATGTGACCGTTATCGATCACGATCAGGCGGTCCACCAGGTCCAGCAGCGCGGTGCGGTGCGTGACCAGCAGGATCGTCTTGGTGGCGCTGGCCTCGCCCAGCCGCTTGCGTAACTGCGCTTCGCTCTGGTGATCCATGTTGCTGCTGGGTTCATCCAGCAGCAGGATCGGCGGGTCGTTGATCAGCGCGCGGGCGACGGCGACGGACTGGCGTTGGCCGCCCGACAGCGATTCGCCGCGTTCGCCGATCACCATGTCGAAGCCGTTGGGGTGCAGGTTGGCAAAGTCCGTCACGCCGGCCAGGTTGGCGGCGGCCAGGATGCTGGCGTCGTCGGCGTAGGGCGCGCCCATGGCCAGGTTGTGTTTCAGGCTGCCGTAGAACAGCGTGGGGTCTTGCGGCACATGGCCGATGGCGCGGCGCACGTCGGCCGGGTCGATCTGGCGCACGTCCACCCCGTCCAGCAGCACAGCGCCTTCGGTGGGCTGATACAGCGCCAGCGCCAGCTTCTCCAGCGTGGTCTTGCCCGAGCCGATGCGGCCGATGATGCCGACCTTTTCACCGGGCTTGAGCTTGAACGACACCTTCTTCAGTACCGGCTGCGTGCTGCCGGGGTAGGCGAAGGTGACGTCGCGAAATTCCAGGCCGCCATGAAACACGGGGCGGTGCAGGAATTCGGCTTCGGCCGGGCGTTCAATCGGCAGCTTCATATAGTTGTCGATGGAACCCAGCGAGGTGCGGGCGTTCTGGTATTGCATCAACAGCCCTGCAACCTGGCCCAGCGGCGCCAGGCAGCGGCTGGCGATCATGGACGCGGCGATGATGCCGCCCATGGACATGGCCGATTCCTGCGCCTGGTACACGCCGATGATGACCACGGAGATCGACACCATTTGCTGGATCGCTTGCACAAAGCCGACGGTGGACGACGAAATCAGCTTGAGCTTGCCGCCTGTCTGCGCGATGAATTCCGTGGCGCGTTCCCAGTTGCGTTGCACCGAGCCTTGCGCGTTCAGCGTCTTGACGGCTTCCAGGCCGGTCAGCGCTTCGACCAGTGTCGCGTTGCGCTGCGAACTGGCCTGGAAGCTGGCCATCGTCAGCGCTTCCATGCGTGCCTGGGCGGCCAGCGACACCAGCAAAATCAGCACGATGGCCACCAGCGGCGGCAGGATCATCCACGGCGATATCCAGGCCAGCGCGGCCAGGAACAGCAGGATGAAGGGCAGGTCGACCAGCGTGGTGATGGTGGCCGACGCGATGAAGTCACGGATGGATTCGAACGACCGCAGGTTGGCCGCGAACGATCCGACGGACACGGGGCGGCCTTCCAGCCGCAGGTCCAGCACGCGTTCCATGATCTGCGCGGACAGGCGCACGTCGACGCGCTTGCTTGCACTGTCCACCACATGAGAACGGGCCGTCGACAGCACCATGTTGAAAATCACCACCAGCGTGATGCCGATAGCCAGCACCCACAGCGTTTCAACGGCGTTGTTGGGCACCACGCGGTCATACACGTTCATGGTGAACAAGGGCATGGCCATGGCGAAGATATTGATCAGCAGCGCGGCGACCAGCGCATCGCGGTACAGGCGCCGGTTTTCCATGATGGCCGCCCAGAACCAATGGCGTTCGCGCACTTTGGCCACTTCGGGCGCGCGGGCGTCGAACCGGAATTGAGGACGCACGAAGCAGACCAGGCCGGTGTATTGCGCGGCCATGGCTTCGGGCGTCATCTCGACGGAACTGCCGCCAAGCTCGGGATGGCTGACCACATATTTGCCGTCTTCTTTTTTCAGCAGCAGGCAGGCGCGTTCGCCTTGCAACAGCAAGATGGCGGGCAGAAGGTCGGGGGAAATGCTGTCCAGCGTGCGCTTGACCACGCGCGCGGAAAGTTGGGCCCGCGCCGCGGCGCGCGGCAGCAGGGCAGGGGTCAGGCGGTGTTCTTCCAGGGGCAGGCCGGCGGACAGCGCCTGCGCCGTGGCGGTCACACCATGCAGGCGCGTAATTTCAACCAGGCAGTCCAGCAACGGGTCGTCATGCGCCGCTCGGGCGTCGGCGCGCCATTCACGCGCCGCCTTTTCAGATAACTTGTCCATCTTCGTCATCCAAGAGGTCTAGGTGTTCCGAGAGGCGCGCGCGTTGCTGCTTGCGCTGGGAAAGCTTTTGCTGTGCCTGGATAGGCAGGTCTGTCATGCGCAAGGTGCCATTGGCGATCAAGGCGTCGATCAGGTCTTCAAGAACGCGGACAAAGTCCGCGTCCAACTGCGAAAATTCGTTGCCCTGGGGCGTCATATGGCCTCCTTGCGCCCGCCGCCTTCAAGGCTTGGCGGTGGGTGCGTTCAGCGGCACGAGCGTGGGCGGCAGCGTGCCTTCGTTGTATTGAACGCGCACGGGAGCCAGGCGGGCAGAGTCGGGGACCGTCGAATTGCAAAGCTTGATCACTTCGTCGGTTACCTCCAGTTTGCCGTTTTCCTCGGGCATCTCGTTGCGCGCGGGTTGCAGCGACAGCGCGGGCAACAGCGCATGCGACAGCGCCAGCCAGCGGTACTGCGCAAGCTTGAGGTCATACAAGCCGTTGGTCAATGCGCGGCGCGACTCGAACAGTTCGTTTTCAGTGTCAAGCAAGTCCAGCAGCGAGCGCTGGCCAATCTGGAACTGTTGTCGATATGCGTCACGTACCTTGGTCGTGGCCACTTCGTGGTCGCGCAGGAACGGCAGCTTCTGGCTCAGGCTGGTGATGTTGTTCCAGGCCACGGCCAGGTCCTGCTGCACGTTGCGGCAGGTGTAGTCGCGGATGTCGCGCGCGGCGTACGACTGCGCGGCGGTTTGACGCACGCGGGCCGAATCCGCGCCGCCGCGGTACAGGTTGTAGCTCATCACAACTTGCACGCTGGAGCTTTGGATGTCGCGTGTTTCCGGCGTGGGGTCGTTCTGGTCACGGCCCGAGGACGCCACGAATTCAAACTTGGGCGAGAAAGCGCCCTTGGACGAGGCCACGCCGGCTTGCGCGGCTTGCAACCCGGCTTGCTTGGACAGGAAGCTGGGGTTGCGGCGCAGCGACTCGTTGAAGTCGCCCGGCTTGACGGGCAGCTTGGCGGCGATGTCGGGCGGCGGCTGCATGGCTTCGGGCGGGAAAGCGCCGGTCACGCGCTGAAAGCGCTGCTGCACGTCAAGCAGGTTGGCGGTTTCGGTCATCAGGTTGGTCTGGGCCAGCGACAGGCGGCCGCCTGCCTGTTCCAGGTCAACGCGGCGGCCCACGCCGGATTCGGTGCGTTCGCCGATCTGCTTCAGCGTTTCTTCGTGCAGCGAATAGTTCTGGCGGGCCAACAGTTCCATGTCGCGGTAGCGTTGCAGGTCGATATACGCCTGCACGGCGGCGAACGCGGTGCTGTCGCTGGTAGCCAATACGTCATAGAAGCGCGCCAGTTTGTCAAAGCCCGCCTGTTTGACGTCGTTGCTGGTGCGGAAGCCGTCAAAAATCAACTGGCGCAGCTCAACGTTGTAGCCCGGGCGGCTCCAGCGTTGCGATCCCACGTCCGGCACGTTGCTGCGATATTCGCGGCCTACATAGCCCTGCGCATTGATTTGCGGGAAGAAGGCGGCGCGTGCAACCGACTGACCTTCCAGCGACGCCTGGAAGTCGTGATACTTGGCCTGGATTTCCGGGTTGCTCAGCAGCGTCTGCTCAACAACCTGATTCAGCGTCACCGTGGATACGGTGGCGGCCGGCGCGCCTTGAGCGGCGGGCGGGGTGGGCTGGGCAAAAGCGGCGGGAACAAAAGCCAAGGCGAGAAGCGAAGTCGTGCGTTTGATCAAAAACGAAGCCATAGTGATTATTCGCGTGTCGGAGTGGGATTGAATGGCGGCCATATTGTATGTAAATGTCATATTTCCCTAGTCAAGATTTGTTAAGTCTTGCAGAAGGCAAAATGACTCGCCACAACGTTTCGTCGCGCAACATCACCTAATTTGACTGAATTTGCACGAACTTCACAGACCGTGAAAAGTGCCAACTTTATTAATACGGTTTATTTCGTATTATTTCGAAAGTGACGTGTCTGTAGTGAAACAGGATTATATCGGTTTGATAATTCTGTATCTGATTTCTCTTATCGAATTTGTAATTTGTGATTAATTTTCCACAGTGTTCTCGCACTGTTTGCCGCGCTGGAAGTGACGGATTCCGTAACCAACATGGTAGTGATGGTACTAGTATGTATGGTGTGGTTGTACTAGGTTCAGAGCCTGGGCATAATTCCCGCATGCCGCAGTGGCCGGCACGGAAGCGATTTGCTGATCAACCGTGCGAGGCTCAAGCCGGACTGTCTATTTGCAGAGCGCATCCATGGCCCAAACCCTTTACGACAAACTCTGGGACGCCCACATCGTCCACCAGGAATCAGACGGCACCTGTCTGCTCTATATCGATCGCCATCTGGTGCACGAAGTCACCAGCCCGCAGGCCTTCGAAGGTCTGGCGATTGCCGGCCGCAAGCCCTGGCGCACCGGTGCCAACCTGGCGGTGGCCGACCACAACGTGCCGACGCTGAACCGCGCACAGGGCATTGATGACCCGATCTCGCGGCTGCAAGTGGACACGCTGGACGCCAACTGCGAGAAATACGGCATTACCGAATTCCGCATGAACGACTTGCGCCAAGGCATCGTGCACGTGATTGGCCCCGAGCAGGGCGCCACGTTGCCGGGCATGACCGTGGTCTGTGGCGATTCGCACACCAGCACCCACGGCGCGCTGGGCGCACTGGCATTCGGTATCGGCACGTCCGAGGTCGAGCACGTGCTGGCCACGCAGACGCTGCTGATGAAGAAAGCCAAAAGCATGCTCATCAAGGTCGACGGCGACTTGCCTTTTGGCTGTACGGCCAAAGACGTGGTGCTGCACATCATCGGCATCATCGGCACGGCCGGTGGCACGGGCCACGCCATTGAATTCGCCGGCAGCACCATCCGCGCCCTGTCCGTGGAAGGCCGCATGACCGTGTGCAACATGGCGATTGAAGCCGGCGCGCGCTCGGGCATGGTGGCGGTCGACGACAAGACCGTTGAATATTTCCGTGGCCGCCCCTTCGCGCCCACGGGCGTGGTGTGGGACCAGGCGGTCAAGTACTGGCGCACGCTGCACACCGACGAAGGCGCCAAGTTCGACACGGTGGTGGAAGTGAACGCGCGCGACATCAAGCCGCAGGTCACCTGGGGCACGTCGCCCGAAATGGTGTTGCCGGTGGATTCCCGCGTGCCGGACCCCGACCGCGAAAAAGACGATGTGCGCCGCAGCGGCATGGAACGCGCGTTGCAATACATGGGCTTAAAGCCCAACACGCCGTTGACCGACATCCGCGTGGACCGTGTGTTCATTGGCTCGTGCACGAACTCACGCATCGAAGACCTGCGCGCGGCTGCCGCCGTGGCGCGCGGCAAGCGCGTGGCTTCCAATGTGCGTCAAGCCATGGTTGTGCCGGGCTCTGGCCTGGTCAAGCAACAAGCCGAACGCGAAGGGCTGGACAAGATTTTCATCGAAGCCGGTTTCGAATGGCGCGAACCGGGCTGTTCGATGTGCCTGGCCATGAACGCCGATCGCCTTGAACCGGGTGAACGTTGCGCGTCGACGTCGAACCGTAATTTCGAAGGCCGGCAAGGTCAGGGTGGCCGCACGCATCTGGTCAGTCCCGCGATGGCCGCCGCCGCCGCCGTGGCCGGCCACTTCGTCGACGTCCGCACGTTCCGTTAAGCGATCACGCACCGAGTACCGACATCATGCAAGCATTTACCACTCACGAAGGCCTGGTGGCTCCGCTCGACCGTGAAAACGTCGACACGGACCTCATCATTCCCAAGCAGTTCCTCAAGTCGATCCAGCGCACCGGTTTCGGCCCCAACCTGTTCGACGAGCTTCGCTACCTGGATCACGGCGAGCCCGGCATGGACAACAGCAAGCGTCCTCTGAACCCGGATTTCGTGCTGAACCAGCCCCGCTACCAAGGCGCCTCGATTCTGTTGGCGCGCAAGAACTTCGGCTGCGGCTCCAGTCGCGAGCACGCGCCCTGGGCGCTGACGCAGTACGGCTTTCGCGCGATCATCGCGCCGTCGTATGCCGACATCTTTTTCAACAACAGCTTCAAGAACGGCTTGCTGCCGATCGTGCTGTCTGAATTGGAAGTGGCCCGCCTGTTCGACGAAGTCAAGGCGTTCCCGAATTACAAGCTGCAAATCGACCTGGACCGCCAGGTCGTGATCGCCGCGGACGGCCGCGCGATGGGCTTCGATATCGAACCGTTCCGCAAATACTGCCTGCTGAACGGCTTTGACGATATCGGCCTGACGCTGCGCCATTCCGACAAGATCCGCGCCTTTGAGGCCGAACGCCTGGCCCGCCACCCCTGGCTGGAAAGCCGTCCCATCGCCTGAACCCATTCTGATCACAGGATCGCTTTCAAATGACCCACAACATTGCAGTCTTGCCGGGTGACGGCATCGGACCGGAAATCGTCGAACAGGCCGTACGCGTGCTTCAAGCGCTGGACGTGCCGTTCGACATCAAGCAGGCGCCCGTTGGTGGCGCCGCGTTCGACCAGTTCGAACACCCGCTGCCCCCGGCCACGCTCAAGCTGGCCAAGGAATCCGACGCCGTGCTGTTCGGCGCCGTTGGCGACTGGAAGTACGACAGCCTGCCGCGCGAGTTCCGTCCGGAACAAGCCATTCTGGGCCTGCGCAAGGCGCTGGGCCTGTTCGCCAACCTGCGTCCGGCCATCCTGTACCCTGAGCTGGCCAGCGCATCGTCGCTCAAGCCCGAGATCGTGTCCGGCCTGGACATCCTGATCATTCGTGAACTGACGGGCGACATCTATTTCGGCACGCCGCGCGGCGTCCGTTCGTCGCCCGACGGCTCGTTTGCGGGCGAGCGCGAAGGTTACGACACCATGCGCTACGCGGAATCCGAAGTGCGCCGCATCGCGCGCATCGGCTTCGAGTCGGCGCAAAAGCGCAACAAGAAGCTGTGCAGCGTGGACAAGGCCAACGTGCTTGAAACCTCGCAGTTCTGGCGCGATATCGTCATTGAAGTGGCGCGCGAATATCCGGACGTAGAGTTGTCGCACATGTACGTCGACAATGCCGCGATGCAGCTGGTGCGCAACCCGCGCCAGTTCGACGTGATCGTTACGGGCAACCTGTTCGGCGACATCCTGTCGGACGAAGCGGCGATGCTGACGGGTTCGATCGGCATGTTGCCATCGGCCTCTTTGAACGCTGGCGGCCAGGGCCTGTACGAACCCAGCCACGGTTCGGCCCCGGACATCGCGGGCAAGGGTATCGCCAACCCGTTGGCAACCATCTTGTCCGCCGCCATGTTGCTGCGCTATTCGCTGAACCTTGCACCGCAAGCCGACCGCATCGAAGCCGCCGTGCGCCGCGTGCTGGCCGACGGCCTGCGTACCGCCGACATCTTTGAAGCGGGCACTACGAAGGTCACCACGGCCGCCATGGGCGACGCCGTGCTCAAAGCCTTGGCCTGATCGCCGGGCAAGGGGCGCGCCCTTGCGGCGCCGCCCCATCTTGGAAGGGGCCGCTGCAGGTAGCGGCCCTTTTTTCGCCCGTGTTGTGACGGCGCCGCGAAAGCCATTGGGCGGTCTTCCGGCCCCAATTTTTTCTAGCTGCGCCGCAACATACGCGCGTGCATTCTGATAAATTGTTGAATTGCACGACTTTTTCTACCCGGACCTTGTCTCCACCTTTATAGAGCGATTGAAATGAATCAAGCAGTAGGCCTTGTCGGCTGGCGCGGAATGGTCGGCTCGGTGCTCATGCAACGCATGCGCGACGAGAACGACTTCGCACTGATCGAACCGGTGTTCTTTTCCACCAGCAATGCTGGCGGCGCCGCGCCCACGTGGGCCGAAGGCGCGGGCCCGTTGCAAAATGCCTACGACATTGATGCTCTGAAAAAACTGCCGATTATTCTGACGGCTCAAGGCGGCGACTACACGTCCGAGGTTTATCCCAAGCTGCGCGGCGCGGGCTGGAACGGCATCTGGATTGATGCGGCCAGCACCTTGCGCATGGCAGAAGACGCCATCATCGTCCTGGACCCGGTCAACCGCCCGGTCATCGACGCGGCGCTCAAGCGCGGCGTGCGCAACTTCATCGGCGGCAACTGCACGGTCAGCTGCATGTTGATGGGCCTGGCAGGCCTGTTCAACAACGACCTGGTGGAATGGATGACGTCCATGACCTACCAGGCGGCGTCCGGCGGCGGCGCGCAGCACATGCGCGAACTGCTGACCCAGTTCGGCGAGATCAACCAGGCCGTCAAGCCCTTGCTGGACGATCCGGCGTCGGCCATTCTGGCTATCGATCGTGGCGTGCTGGCCAAGCAGAAAGATGCGTCGCTGCCGCACGAACACTTTGGAGTTCCGCTGGGCGGCAACCTGATTCCCTGGATCGACAAGGATCTGGGCGACGGCATGTCCAAGGAAGAATGGAAGGCCGAAGTCGAGACCAACAAGATCCTGGGCCGCGGCGCCGCCTTCGGCACGCCCGCCACCCCGATCGACGGCCTGTGCGTGCGCATCGGCGCCATGCGCTGCCATAGCCAGGCCCTGACCATCAAGCTCAAGCGCGATGTGCCGCTGGACGAGATCGAAGCGCTGATCGCGCAAGGCACGCAATGGGCCAAGGTGGTTCCCAACACCAAGGAAGCGACGGTTTCGGCGCTGACCCCGGTTGCCGTGACCGGCACGCTGGACATCCCGGTTGGCCGCCTGCGCAAGCTGTCGATGGGCTCGCAATACCTGGGCGCCTTCACGGTGGGCGACCAACTGCTGTGGGGCGCTGCCGAACCGCTGCGCCGCATGCTGCGCATCGCGCTGGCCGAAGCCTGACGCGCAGGTGTGGACGGTCGATAAAAGTGGTTTGATCGGCCGTGTAGACAATCAAGGGCACCTTCGGGTGCCCTTGACGTTTGGACAATCGTAAAAGGGAAGCGGCGGATGTGCCCGAGAGCCAACGCCGAAGCGCCTTTCAGGTTTGTGAAACCGGCATCATCCATTACACTTTTCCCGTGAATTGAGGCCTGTTTCGCTAATATGTCGCGCGACCCGGCCAGCCCGTAATTCGACTACAAGAACGGAATTCCAGCTTATGACCCAGCGTTCGCGCCATGTGAAGCATGCCCGCCGTTTGAAAACCCTTCAATGGGCGATCGCGTTGGCGATTGGGTCGAGCATGTGCAGTTCGGCGCTGGCCATGCGGGTCGGGCATTCCCGCGTGGTGTCGGCACCGGGCGCGCCGTTGCAGGCGGTGGTTGGTTTGCAGGAATTGACGCCCGATGAGGTGTCGTCGTTGAAGGTGTCGGTGGCGGATGAAGCCGCCTGGCAGCGCGCCGGCCTGAAGCCGCCGGTGCCGTTGGCCAGCATGGTGGTCCGCATTGAAGACGGCATCGACGCCACGCGCAAGAACCTGCGCGTGCGCGGCACGCAGCCGCCGGCCAGCGGCGCGGTCGACCTGCTCTTGGACATCACTTCAAGTTCCGGCCAGCGCCAGGTGCAGGTCAGCGTATTGGTGCCCCCGCGCGGCACCGGCGCGGACGTGACGCCGGCCTCGGTGGGCGGCACGGCGCGCGCGGGGGGCAGTACCGCGACGGTCAATGTGAAGCAGGGCGACAATCTCTTTGCCATTGCGCAGCGCAACGCGGTGCCCAACGCCTCGGTGTATCAGATGCTGGTGGCGTTGTGGCGCGCGAATCCAGACGCCTTTATTCAGAACAACATGAACCTGGTGCGCGCCGGGCAAAAGCTGAAGATTCCGGATGCGGCCACGGTTCGTGCGATTGATCCGGCCGAAGCGCGCCGCATCTTTAACGAACATGCCGAAGCGTTTGCCAAGTACCGCGCCAGGGTCGGCGCGGCGGCAGGCGCCAATCCGTCGGTGGTGAAGGGGCAGGACGCGGCATCCGGCTCCGTGGCGCAACCTGGTGATACGGGCGTGGCAACGCCCGCTCCAACCCAGGACCGTGTGCGCTTGTCGACCGGGCTGGCGGCAGGAGGCGCGGTCGCGCAGGCGGATGCGCAAGCCGACGCGAAGACATCGAACGAGCGCGCACTGAAAGACGTTGAAGGCCGCGTGAATCAGCTGCAAAGCAATGTGGACGAGTTGAACAAGGCCGTGGCGCAGCAGGGCGGTTCGGGAACCTCGGGCGCGGGTGGTTCCGGTGCGGCTGGCGGTGCGGGAGCCTCAGGAAGCGCAGGGGGCACGGGCGCGACGGGCGCTTCCGGTGCGACGGGCGGTTCCGGTGCAGCCGGTACTCCCGGCGCAACTGGTGCTCCGGGCACGGCGGGCGCTCCCGGCGCAGCGGGCAGTTCCGGCGCGGCCGGTACCCCAGGTGTAACGGGCGCTTCTGGTGCGGCCGGTACCACGGGTGCAGCGGGCGCGTCCGGCGCGGCTGGTACCCCAGGTGCAGCGGGCGCTTCCGGCGCGGCCGGTTCCCCGGGGGCAGCGGGCGCTTCCGGCGCGGCCGGTTCCCCGGGTGCAGCGGGCGCTTCTGGCGCGGCCGGTACTCCGGGTGCAGCGGGCGCTTCTGGCGCGGCTGGTACCCCAGGTGCAGCGGGCGCTTCTGGCGCAGCTGGTACCCCAGGTACGGCGGGCAGTTCTGGCGCAGCCGGTACTCCCGGCGCCGCAGGTACTCCCGGCGCAGCGGGCACCCCAGGCGGTGCGGGTTCGACGAATAATACCGGCGCGCCCGGTGCGGCAGGGGTGACCGGTACGCCCGGTAGCCCGGCCGCGTCCGGCGTTGCAGGCGCCACGGCGCCCGCGGGCGCGGCGGGTCCGGCCAGCACACCGGGCGGGGCCGGTAGCGCCGCAGTTCCAGGGGCAGCGGGCGCAACCGGCGCCACCGGCTCTCCAGGTGCCACCGGATCACCCGGCGCCACCGGATCACCCGGCGCGCCGGGTGTCGCCGGCGCTCCCGGTGCATCCTCCTCGGACAGCGCCCGTACGGGCACGCCGCCCGACAACGCCAAAGACCTCTCCAGCAGCATGCCCAGCTGGCTGGCGGACAATCTTCTCGTCATCGTTACCGCCTTGTTGGCGTTGATCGCCTTCGCGATCGCCTGGCTGCTGCGTCGCGCCGGCGCGCGTCGCGACGACGATGACGAGGATACCTACGCCTTTAACGAGCCGGTGCTGGACACGGCAGCGCTGAACCGCAAGCTCGATACGATCAATCTCGACCTGGACGAACCGCCCACGGACGAACCGCGCCGAGTCAGCGGTCCACGGGTTTGAACGATGTCTAGAGTTGCATTGGGGCTGGCGTATGACGGCTCCGCTTGGCAGGGTTGGCAGACGCAGCCGCACCGGCAAACGGTGCAGGACACACTGGAGTCTGCCTTGGCAAAATTCTCCGGCGTGCAGGGCGTGGTGCCCACGATATGCGCGGGCCGCACCGATACCGGGGTGCACGGCGCGATGCAGGTGGTACACCTGGACACCGAGTTGGACCGGCGCATGGAGTCCTGGGTACGCGGTGTGAATGCGTTTCTGCCGTCCAGCGTGTCGGTGCAATGGGCGCAACAAGTGTCCGACGAATTTCATGCGCGTTTTTCCGCGCGCGCCCGCACCTATGTGTACCTGCTGTGGCGCGGCCGGGTGCGGCCGGCGCTGTGGGCCGGGCGGGCCGGTTGGTGCTTTCAACCGCTGGATGTGCAAGCCATGCGTGCCGCCGCGCAGGCCCTGGTCGGCGAACACGATTTTTCAAGCTTCCGTTCTTCGCAATGTCAGGCCAAGCATCCGGTGCGCCAGATGCACCGGCTGGAAATCGCGGAACGCGGGCCGTTCCTGGTTTTCACCTTGAAGGCGAACGCATTTTTGCATCACATGGTTCGCAACATCATGGGCGCGCTGCTGCAAGTGGGGCAGGGCAGGGAATCGGTGGACTGGATGGCGCAACTGCTGTCCTGGCGTGACCGTACGCGCGGAGCGCCCACCTTCGCGCCCGACGGCCTGTACTTGGCGGCTATTGATTACCCCGCCGAGTTCGGCTTGGAAGAGCTGGATGGCGGCTCGACGTTGTTGTCGCCGTTTACGCAGTCCTATTAGGAATTACCAGGAAGCCGCCGTCGCCATCGCGCCTTCCATGCGCTTAAAGGAACCATTGCCATGCAACGCCGCGCGTTTTTGAAACAAGCCGCCCTCGGCGCGGCAGGCAGCGCCGCGTTGGCCGCGCCGGCCATCGCACAACAGGCGACGGCCATCGGACAACAGGAGCCAGTCCTCGCACAACAGACACCGGCCGTCGCACAGCAGACGCCGGCCGTCGCACAACATACAGCGCCCGTCACACAACAGACATCGCCCAGCACAGAGCAGGCGCCAACGGTCGCATGGCGGCTTGCGTCCAGCTTTCCAAGCGAATCGCCCACCTTGTTCGCGGGCGCGGAAGATGTTGCGCGGTATGTGTCCGAAGTGACCGACGGTCGTTTCACGATCCAGATTTTCCCGGCAGGCGATCTGGTCCAGCCTGGCCAAGTGCTTGAAGCCGTGCAGCATCGTGTCGTGGACTGCGGGCACACCGCATCGACGCGCTACTTCGATACAGACCCTGCGCTGAGTTTTGACGCCGGCGTTCCGTTCGGGCTGAACACCCGGCAGATGAACGCCTGGATGCTTCAGGGCGAAGGCTTGGCGCTGACGCGTGTGCTGTTCGACAAGTACAACATCGTGAACTTCCCTTGTGGCTACACCGGTGCGCAGATGGGCGGGTGGTTCCGGGGCGAGGTCAAGACCGTGGACGACTTGCGCGGCTTGAAGATCAAGGCCAGCGGATTTGCCCGGCACGTGCTGGCGCGGTTGGGCGCCACGCCTGTCGATGTGCCGGTGGCCGACACGTACGCCGCATTGGAGCAGGGCGTCGTGGACGCGGTGGCCTGGGTTGGCCCTTACGACGATGAAAGCCTTGCGCTGTATAAGGTGGCGCGCAATTATTACTTCCCGGGTTGGTGGGCCGGCACCTTGCAGTTGTCGCTGTACGTGAACCAGGACGCCTACGACGAACTGCCCAAGCCGTATCAGTCGGCCCTGGCGTTGGCGTGCCGCATGGCAACCGCCAACATGATTGCGAAGTACGACGCTGGCAATCCGGACGCGTTGCGTCGTCTGGTCTCGCGCGGCGCGCAGCTCAAGGCGTTTCCCAAACCGGTGCTGCAAGCCTGCTATGACGCCTCGTTGGCGGCTTATAAAGAGCTGGGCGCCAAGGATCCGATGTTCAAAAAGCTCTACGACAGCATGGTCGCTTTCCGAGATAAGGAGGTGCCCTGGTTCCGCGTCGCCGAGGGCGGCTTTGACTCGATGATCGCCACACTGGGCCAGCCGGCCGGCTGATCGCCGCCCAGACCTTGCGCGATATACTGATACACCGATTTTTCATCGGGCCACTGATCGTTAATGCCATGCGTACACGCATCAAAATCTGCGGATTGACCCGCGAACAGGACATTGAAGCCGCCGTTTCGGCCGGCGTCGATGCCATCGGCTTTGTCTTCTACCCCAAGAGCAAGCGTTGCCTGACACCGACGCGCGCGGCGCAATTGCGCCGCGCGGTGCCCGCATTTGTGGACGTCGTTGCGCTGTTCGTGAACCCGGCGCCTTCCGACGTGCAGGCCGTGCTGGACGAAGTGCATCCTGAACTGCTGCAATTTCACGGTGACGAATCCCCGCAGGATTGCGCCCGCTACGGCCAACGCTTCCTGCGCGCATTCCGCGCGGGGGCACCGGGTTTGGAAACCGCTGAAAACCTGGCGTCGTACTGCCGTGCATTCGGCGAAGCGGCGGGGTGGTTGTTCGACAGCTACAGCTCGGGATACGGTGGCAGCGGCCACGGCTTTGACTACGCGTTGCTGGACGACGTGCGCGCTGATCCCGTGTCGCGTCCCCTGATTTTGTCGGGTGGTTTGAACGGCGACAACATCGGCCAGGCGATCGAGCAAGTCAGGCCCTGGGCCGTCGATGTGAGCAGCGGCGTTGAGCTTGAGCAAGGAATAAAAAGTTCTGATAGAATCTCGTTCTTCGTTGATGCGGCACACGCCGCAGACGCGAAAATGAAGGGAAAAAAGTAGTGCTGTAGTTGCGTTGGTGTGCAGTTGCTGGCCAGTAAAAATTGGCGGTAGCTGCCGGTAGCCGAAGCGATTTGGAAGCGGTCATAAAGCGGTTTTGAAGCATGACATGCTTAATAAATCGAACTGAACGAATCGGTTACTGAAAGCCATTCAAATTGGTATTCAGTTGGGCAAGCGGAAGCAAATTGCCAAGGCAATAGCCGCAACCAAAGCACGCAATGAATACTGCAAAAAATCATTAAAGACGATTTGCACGGTTCAAAAAAGCACTATATAATTCTTCTTCTTTGCAGGCGGTTAGCTCAGTTGGTTAGAGCGCCACGTTGACATCGTGGAGGTCGTTGGTTCGAACCCAATACCGCCTACCAGATTCCTGCAAGTGCTGAAAAGCACGGCAAAAGCCGATACGAAAAGCCGCTAAGTCACTGACTTAGCGGCTTTTTTCATTTCAGCTTTCTACGCCGCCTCACCCCGCGCGGATTCGTCGTGTTGATTTTTCCGTACCCCGCGAATATTCAGCGCCGCCAAGCCCAGCTGAAGCGCAATCAACGCATACGCGCCGTCGTGCAATCCCCACGCAATCCACAACGCATTGCTTAATAGAAATACCCAAAATCCCCATTTGCGTTTGGCTTTGCCTTGCGATGCCACCAGCCATGCGGCGGCCAGCGATGTCACCATCGCGGGCCATTGAAGAAAATTCCATAGCGCGTCCATGATGTAAGCCGGGTCCGTTGCGGCGTGAGCGATCAGCCCAGTTTCTTGACGACGCGGGCCAGTTTGGCGATGCCGCCGGTGCCGCTTGCGGCGCGTCCCATCAACGCCGTGCCGGCCGCGGTCAGCATGGCGCGTTTGAATGGCGTGCGGCCTTTCATGCCGGCCACGATCAATAGCGCGCCCAGGCCAAATACGATCAGGTGCTCGCCGGGGAAGTCGGGGCGTCGGTCGTCTATGTCTTTCAGTTGCCGCGTCAGCGATGGGTCATCGCGACCCACGGGTTCCATTTCCACTACGTCATCGGTTTGCATCGCAGTTCCCCCAAAAAAAAGAAGCCGCTTCTCTTCAGCAAGTGACATGCCACGCGCTGCCCCCAGGGAAGCGAACACCGTTTCGCGAAGGTAGGGCTTATCTGATAAGGTCCGGCGTATCTTCCGCCTGCTTACACCATGCACACATTCACCAAAGCACTCCTGCTGGCTCCCTGCGTTTGGCTTGCCGCTTGCGCCATCAAACCGCCGGCGGCAACGCAAGCGCAGCCGCGCGTTGACGAATTGCCGATGTATGGGGGCATGGACCGGTCTGCCGCAGCCGAGTTGCAGGCCAGCGACAAGAAGCTGGCCGAGGACGCCGTCCGGGCATTTGGTTCAGCCGCCAAGGCGTCGCAGGCCTGGGTGTCGCAGGGATACCGGTTTTACCAGGCGGACCAATTGGGCATGGCGATGCGGCGGTTCAATCAGGCTTGGCTGTTGAACCCGGACAACCCCGAGGCCTATACCGGCTTTGCCGCGGTGCTGCACGACCAGGGCAAGTTTTGCCAGGCGATGAGCATGATGGATCTGGCGATCAGCCATGATCCCCCTACCTTTCAGGGCATTTACGCCGACGCGGGCCGCATTGCCGCCCGCTGCGCAGCGGAAGATAAGACGCTGCCGCCAGAGGCGCGAGTGGCGGCTACCGCGCGGTCCGACGAGTGGTATCGCAAAGGCGAAGCCGTCGAGCCCGACAAGGGGTATCTGTATTCGTCCTGGGCCACGGCGTACTACTGGCGCGGGCAATACGATCAGGCGTGGGCAATGGTGGTCAAGGCGCGCGCTGCGGGCGGATCGCCCAGCCCGAAATTCATGGAAATGCTACGCGCCCAAATGCCGGAGCCTCGCGGTTAGCCCCGCGGCTGCCTGAGTGATCGGCGCAGCTTCGGCGGCAATGCGGCAATTGCGATATTCTGCTGACCATCATGATCAAAGCTCTATGGTTGGCGTTGGGCTGCGTGATGCTGGCATTGGGCGTCATCGGCGCATTTTTGCCGGTCATGCCGACGACGATTTTCCTGATATTGGCGGTGGGCTGCTTTTCGCGGTCGTCCCCGCGCCTGGAAAAATGGCTGTTGGACAGTCCGACTTACGGACCGCCGCTACGCATCTGGCGCGACCAGAAGGCGGTGTCGCGTAAAGGCAAGACGTACGCCTGCCTGGGAATGGCCGTGGGATACGCTTTGTTTTGGTGGAGCGCGCACCCTTCCTGGCCGTTGGCCGTAGGTGTAGGCCTGTTCTTCGTTGCCAGCGCTGCCTATGTATTGAGCCGGCCGGCGCCCAAGGTGTCCGATGCCGGTGGCCGGCCGTTGCAACGATAGCGCTGGATGGCGCGTATCGTTGCGCCGGCCCTTGCCGGGCCGTGCTGCTTATCGCCTGACCGTTCAGTGCGAATGCCGGGGATCGCCCCGCGTCTCGATCACTTTCAGATAAAGCGTTGCCGGTTCCAGGCAGCCCCCGGTCGACAATTGACCCACCATTTGCCGATAGATTTCCTGCCACGGCGTTTGCGAAGCCGGCGGCTGATACGGCGGTTCCTGCTTGCGCCGTTCCATCTCGGCGTCGTCCACCAGCGCGGTCACGCTACGCTGGTTCAGGTCTACGCGGATCTTGTCGCCCGTGCGCAGCAGCGCCAGGCCACCGCCCACGGCGGCTTCGGGCGACATATTCAAAATCGACGGGCTGGCCGACGTGCCGCTCTGCCGGCCATCGCCCAGGCAGGGCAGTGAATCGATACCGCGCTTGAGCAGGTGCGACGGCGGCGCCATGTTGACCACTTCGGCGCTGCCGGGGTATCCCACGGTGCCCGCGCCGCGTATCACCAGAATGCAATGTTCGTCGATGTTCAGCGACGGGTCTTCGATGCGGGCGTGATAGTCCTCCGGGCCTTCAAACACAATGGCGCGTGCCTCGAAGGCATTTTCCGAACCGGGTTCCGCTAGATACGTGCGGCGAAATGCCTCGCCCACCACCGACATCTTGATGATGGCGCTGTCGAAGAAGTTGCCCGACAGCACGATGAATCCGGCGCGATGCTTGAGCGGCGCCTCGCAGGTGCGGATGACATCGGGGTCCCGCGTCTTGGACGCCGCGGCGATGTCGCCGATGCTGCGGCCCGATACGGTGGGGCAATCGGCGTGCAGGCGGCCGGCCGCCAGCAATTCGTGCATGACGGCGGGCACGCCGCCCGCACGGTGAAAGCCTTCGCCCAGGTGTTCGCCGGCCGGCACGCAGTTCACCAGCAGGGGCACGTCTTCGCCCAGCCGTTGCCAATCGTCCAGACTGAGGTCGATGCCGGCGTGGCGCGCCATGGCGATCAGGTGGGGCGGGCAGTTGCTGGATGCGCCCAGTGCCGAGGCCACGACGATGGCGTTCTCAAAGGCCTCGCGCGTCAGGATGTGCGACGGGCGCAAGTCTTCCCGCACCATGTCGCAGATGCGCATGCCGGTGGCGTAGGCCATCTGCGCGCGCTCGCGGTAGGGGGCGGGAATGCTGGCACACGTGGGCAAGGACATGCCCAGCGCTTCGGCCAGCGAGTTCATCGACAGCGCCGTGCCCATGGTGTTGCAGTGCCCGACCGATGGCGATGACGCTGTCGCCAGCGTCATGAAACCCTCGTAGTCCAGCTTGCCCGCCGCCATCAAATTGCGTGCATGCCAGATGACCGTGCCGGAACCCACCCGCTGGCCGTCGTGCCAGCCGTCCAGCATCGGTCCGCCCGACAGCACGATGGCGGGCAGGTCGACGGTGGCGGCGGCCATCAGGCAGGCGGGCGTGGTCTTGTCGCAACCGGTGGTCAGGACCACGCCGTCCAGCGGATAGCCATGCAGGATCTCGACCAGGCCCAGATAAGCCAGGTTGCGATCCAGCGCGGCGGTGGGCCGCCGGCCCTGTTCGGCCAGCGGATGCACCGGGAACTCCATGGGGATGCCGCCCGCGTCGCGGATACCCGCCTTGATGCGCTCGGCCAGCGCCAGGTGATGCCGGTTGCAGGGCGCCAGGTCGCTGCCGGTCTGGGCGATGCCGATGATCGGCCGCCCGGATTGCAGTTCCTGCCGCGTCAGGCCGTAGTTAAGGTAGCGTTCGACGTAAATGGCCGTCATGTCGGCGTGCGCGGGATCGTCGAACCATTTCTGGCTGCGCAATTTGCGGGGTATCTGTGACATATGGAGCTCGCTTGCTTCGCGTGGGCGATCAGTAAAAAGGCGTCAGTTGCGCGCCTTCTGGATCTCATCATTCAACTGCTTGATGAGGTCGGGGCCCAGTTCCTGCGTGTATTTGTCGACCACCGGCTGGACCTTCTGGCGCATGCGCGCGACTTCCTCGGGGCTGACGGTGTTGATCTTCATGCCGGCCTTTTCAAGGGTGGTCATGGCCTTGGTGGAATCCGCGCGGCTGTCCTTGCGTTCAAACTCGCGCGATGCCTCGGCCGCCTGGCGCACCAGTTTCTGTTCGTCGGGCGACAACGTGTCCCACCACTTCTTGGACGCCAGCACGACCCACGGCGTATAGACGTGGCGCGTGATGGTCAGGAAAGGCTGCACTTCGTAGAACTTGCTGCTTTGAATGGTCGTGATGGGGTTTTCCTGCCCGTCCACCGTGCGCGTTTCCAGGGCGGTGAACAGCTCCGAGAACGGCATGGGAACGGCATTGGCACCCAGCGTATTGAAAACGCCCAGCGCGATCTGGTTCTGCATCACGCGCAGCTTGATGCCTTCCAGGTCTTCCGCGCGCGCGATCGGGCGCTTGGAGTTGGTCATGTTGCGAAAGCCGTTTTCCCAATAGACCAGGCCGACCAGCCCCTTGGCTTCCAGCTTCTTCAACAGGTCCTGGCCCAGTTGCCCGTCCAGCACCGCATCGGCTTCCTTTTCGCTGTTGAACAGGAACGGCAGGTCGAACACGCCGAATTCCTTGACCATCCCGGCCAACGGCGCGGTGGACCCGACCATCATTTCCTGGGCGCCGCCCGCCAGCGCGCCTTGCATCTGTTCGTCGGAACCCAGGTTGGCCGAGCCGAAGGTCTTCATCTTCAACTTGCCGCCGCTGACTTTTTCAAGCTCTTGCGCCAGGAAGCGCGCGGCGCGGCCCTGGACGCTTTCTTCGTTCAGGCCGTAGCCGAAACGGATCAGGCGCGGCTTGACGTCGGCCGCGGCGGCCACGCCGGCAACGGCGCAGGACAGCGCGGTGGCCAGCACGAGTAAACGGGTTTTGAATCGATAGGTCATGGTGCTCCTCCTTGGGGTTTTTTTGCCGCTAGTGCATCCAGCGTGCGGGTACGGTGATCAGCTCGGGGAAGATCACCAGCAGGACCAGCAGGCCCGTGTAGGCCACGACGTAGCGCCACACGCCCCTGCAGATGGTTTCCATATTGATGCGGGCCACGCCGCACACCACGTTCAGCACGGTGCCCACGGGCGGGGTCAACAAGCCCACGCAGCCCACCATCACGAACATGACGCCGAAGTAGACGGGGTCGATGCCGGCTTTGGTTACCACGGGCATCAGCACCGGCGCCAGGATCAGGATGGTGGGCGTCAGGTCCATGACCGTTCCCACCAATGTCAGCAGCACCAGCAGGGCGAACATCAGCAGCTTGGGCTGGTCCATGACCGGTTCGAGCAGCGCAATCAGGTCTTGCGGCATGTCCGCCAGCGTGATCATGTAGGACGACACCATCGCGGCGGCCACCAGGAACATGACGACGGCGGTGGTGCGCGCGGCGTTCACGAACAACGGCAGCAGGTCGCGCAGCCCGATCTCGCGGTAGACGAACAGACTGACGCCCAGCGCGTACACGGCGGCCACCACGGCGGCTTCCGTCGGCGTGAACACCCCGCCGCGCAGCCCGCCGATGATGATGACGGGCAGCATCAGCGCCCATATCGATTCGCGCAGGGCCTTCAGGCGGTTGCGCCACGGTTCACGCGGCGACGGCTTGATGCTGCCGTGCTTGCGCGCCACCCAGGTCCATACCGCCACCAGCGTCAAGCCCATCATCAGCCCGGGGGCGATGCCCGCGAAGAACAGCTTGGTGATCGATACGTTGGTAGCCACCCCGAAGATGATGAACGAGATGGACGGCGGGATGATGGGGGCGACAATGCCGCCCGCCGCGATCAGCCCGGACGCCTGCCCGGCGTCGTACCCCTTTTCACGCAGCATGGGGATCAGCAAGGAGCCCAGCGCGGCGGCGTCGGCCACCGCCGAGCCGGACAAGGCGGCCAGCAGCACGCTGGCAAAAATGGCCACGTAGCCCAGGCCGCCCTGGACGTGCCCGACAAACATGCTGGCCAGGCGCACGATACGTCGGGATATGCCGCCGGCATTCATGAGTTCGCCCGCAAGCATGAACAGCGGGACGGCCATCAGCGTGAAGCTGTTGGCGCCCGTCAGCATGTTCTGCGCGAGGATTTGGGTATCGAAGAAGTCCAGCTGGAACATCATGGCCAGCGCGCTGAGCAGCAGCGCGAAGGCAATCGGCATGCCCAGGGCGATC
>NZ_LBHW02000057.1:0-26180 GCF_001005835.2 Achromobacter sp. LC458 | reverse complement strand
CAGTCCTGTTATTTTTCCTGTTGTGAATTAATGAGTGCAGATGGCTTAAGTATCTGGATGGAGTTAATCGCTTCTCTTATTTTCTGGGTCTGAAGTTTCTTGGACTCGGTCACGGGGTAGCCGGACGAGACGAAAATGCTCAATGGGGTGGCCAAGTTCAGAAGGGGCTTCATCCCTGCAAAGTAGCAGTCTCGATAGGTAGGCTCTGGCAAGCTGGCTCCCAGATTACATAAGACGCCCACTGCCTCGTAGTACTGAAAGTGTGTGCTGACCTTTTTTGACGTTGGATGTAGCCAGTTTCCCGCGCTGACGACGTACGAATCTTCGGGTAAAGGGCCTGCGAGCTCTTTTTCATCATCGCTTAAAGATCGATATTCAAAGAACATATTGGAAGCCGCCATGTCCTCGAAAGATCTTCTGTACAGGCAGATTCTCAACGCGAACGAGTGTCTGGACGCATCAATACATGTGCCACCATTGACGGAGTGGGTGTCTGCGCTGTGGGCGGGTACCAGGACTTCTAATCCATCGTGGAAGGATATAGAGTCCGCCGCAGCCATGCCCGAGAATAACAACGAGGCTGCAATGGAGCCCAAGGCATACCGTATGGTGTTCATGGGGTGTCCAAAATTATTTTCGATATCCTCCTGGTCTGGGCGGTGCGTTCCGGTAGACCGTTGGGCTCTCCCGACGCGCCGATTCCGTTTATCGCGGCCGAGACTGCGAATATGGCGCTGTCCGATACGTCAAGCTCGACTATTTTCGAGTTTATGGTGAGGAATCGGTTGGACGCTGCCCCCGCCGTCCAATACCAGCCACCTGCGTCGGCGCAGTTATATGCATCCTCACTCAGGGCATGAGGCCTTTCAATTGTTGGACGCTTCTTTTGCGAAGATGTCCACCACGCTCGATTGAACGACGAACTTTCAAGCCATCCCCTGTAAACCCAGTATTTGGCGTAGTTCTCTCTACCGGTCAGGTGCTTTATTCCGCGGCCGCGATATTTTCGTCCATCTCCGCTGTCTACGTTTCCCAGCTTGTTATCCAGATAGTTGAAGTGCTCGTCTTGCGGGTTGTTGTAGTAGCCTCCTCGCTCTGGTTGCAGGCTGGCTGTGAAATGGGTGGATGACGCTTCCATCATTCGCGCGAAGCTATAGGACTCTACTGCTGCCTGGCCGAGGAAGTGAGCCATCTGTGTTGGCGTGACGATGAAGTACTTTCGCATTGCCTTATTTACAGAGGCACGATATTTTTCCCTGAGCATCTTCGGATCGGGGGTTTCTTTTTTGTTGTACAAGGCGTCTGGATAGATTCGCCGCAGGTCACCTTTGGAGAGCCACCCACACTTCCTGAACTCCTCAATAAACTGCAACGGATGAAAGTGGTAATGGACCTTATCCAGTGCCAGTCCTTGCGCCTGCGCGTCTTCCCAGAACGCCAACGCCTCGTGATGCCGCTTCAGCCGGCCATAGGCCTCATCACTAAGGCATTCGCTTGTCCTCAGCACATTCGCCGGGCGTTGGTCGGGATCGTCCACCTTCAGCCAACCCCATCGCTTGTCAAAATAATCCCGTGACCATTCCGTGGGGATCTTCACCACACAGCGGCGCAATGCCTTGGATACTTGCGCGGTGCGGATCTTGGCGGTGGCGCGTGCCAGGCGGTCTTGGTATTGCATCAAGGCGTGTACGCCAGTGGCCATTTTGTGAAGCGTGTCTCCCAAGACTCCCGTCAGCGTCGGCGCTGGATGCGCAGTGGGTTTCAACGGTTCTATCAGGTTCAGCAGCGTGCCCGAGTCGCATCGGCTATTGCCGTCCAGATCGTCGTCAATAAACGTCCAACCTTGCCAATGCGGAAAATCTGCATCGCTGTAGACCTGGACGTCGGGTGCATTCAGGTCAACGAAGAAGATGCTGTCGTCAGACAGCCGGACTCTGCGGATGTGGGGCAGCCGGCCGTGATACAAATCGCTTTGTGCCGGCGCATCAGGACCCAGCACACGACCAAAGCGCAGCATTTCAAACCCCGCGCTGGGGCAGCCTGGATACTGCTTGACCGCCGTGTTGTATAGCTCGTACGAACTTTCGGTTTTCTCGGCAGCGCCTTGCAGGACGCCAATGATCTCGCCTTGCCGAGTTCGCGCGGTGACCGTAAAGGCACCCCGCAGTTCGCTGATGCTGATAATCAGCTCCGCCGTGGTCCGCGCGGCTACCGGCACCTGCCAGTTTGCCCAGTGATCGGGATTCGAACCGGAAGGAAAGCGGTCAACGAGCGCGCCGTAAACCCCCGGCACATAGATTGTTCTTTCCGTTGCGCTAGGGGTAGGTAGATCGAACATGCTCTGATGCGCGCCGTTCACCCAGTTCAACCACGTCTTCTCATCGCCTTCCCGATCCGCACCGCTCGGCGACTTGCGATTCATCTGCCATAGCCGGTCAGGGGTGGTGCCGAACTGCGAGGCAAGGGCGGCGGGGCGTTCCGCGCTGCCGGGCTGCCCGGTTTGAAAGTGGCGTATCAGGTAGGTGCTTCGAACCTCACGCGGATTCATGTCATACAGCGGCGTATTGGCGGGCAATACAAAGTGAATATCGCCCCACACGCAATCGCGGCGGCCCTCCTTGGCTTTCAGACCGCCGGCGCTGCGGCCCAGCAATCGCTCGACGTTGGCCCTGTCGGCCACTATTTCGAAATGAATGCGGTCGGGTTCGCCGTAGAAGTAGCCCGCGCGGGCAATCGCCTCTTTGCGGTACACCTTGTCGCCCGTGTTCAACGCGAGTTTTGTGCCCGTGTGCTTTTCCAGGGCGTGCAGATGCTGGTAGATGGAATAGAACGTGACGCTGACGTCTTCGCCGATCTCGGTGTCGTGCTTTAGCACCAGGACGCCGTTACTGGTCCAGCCCTTGTAGTACATCAACGGGTCGTCGGCGGGCGTGGTGGCATCGACCCCGCGCTTGGGTGAGTCGCTGGCCCTGGCATACACGACGACACCATCTGCAATTGCCCGCACCGGTTCGGGCTTCTGTGGAGACCCCGGTGCCACAAGATGCGCGCCGCCATGCCAGCCCAATTGGTGGCTGACGGGAAAGGCGCCTTTGCCTGTCTTCTCACCCAGGCTCCAGTAGGCATTGCTTTCCGCATCGTCGGCTTGCAGCACCGCGCGCAGGAAGGGTGCGCTGATCAACATGAGGCCTTGCTCCCAGGTTGGAACTCCGATGGATAGCTGCGCGCGTTGCCTACTCGGATAACGGAATATCCGCAGGGTCTACGTCGCGCGACACGGCGGGTACGCCCGCAATCTGTAGCGCGCTGCCTGCGCCCGCGCTGCTTTGGCTCAATGGCCCCTTGATCTTGATTTCGACGCCATCCAGCGTGATGCCCGAGCCGTCGATGGTGATGGTGCCGCCAGGGCCCTTGAAGACCACCTTCTCGCCGGTCTGTAGTTCGTAGACGGTGGTTTTGCGATGTATCTTCTGGCCGACTTCCAGCAGGTCATAGCCTTCGATTCTTGTTTCGGCATAACCGCCGATGTCGGTCCAGTGGTTGGCGGCTGTCTTGTCACGCCGGCTGTTGCCGACCTCTTCCGTGCGGTCCTTGGCCGTATGGACGGTGTGGTTACGCCCCACGTTCAGAAAATCGTCTTGCCCGGTGCTGTGGCGGCGGTCTTGGCCGATATCGACCTGCTCGTCGGTAGCCACGGTTTCGCGGCGGTTGCGGCCGATGGCAATCGTCTCGTCGTTCTCGATCTTTTCGCTGCGGTCGTGTCCCACGAACGTGGTCTCGTCGTGATTGACGTGGATGTTCTGATCGCGCTGCGCATGCACGAAAATCTCTTCCTGATCGCGCTCGTCTTCAAAGCGCAGCTCGTTATAGCCCTCGCCTTTGTGCGTCTGGCTTTTTATCGTCATGCGCGTCTTGTGGCGTGGCAGTTCGTAAGGCGGTAGTTGCAGCGCCATGTGGGTGCGGCCCGTGATGACAGCCTGGTCCACGTCGCCGTCCAGGAAATTCACGATGACTTCCTGCCCGATGCGCGGTATGGCCATATGCCCCCACATGGCGCCCGCCCAGTTTTGCGACACGCGGATCCAGCACGAGCTGTGTTCGTCATGGCTGCCCAGGCGGTCCCAAGGGAACTGCACCTTGACGCGCCCGTAGCTGTCGCAATAGATCTCTTCCCCTTTTGGCCCGGTCACCGTGGCAATCTGCGGGCCATCGATGCGAGGCTTGCGCAGCGGTTCGGGTCGCCATTCCGTGTGCTTGGAGACCAGCTCCGCCGTATAGCCATAACGGGTGCCTTGCTGCGCGTCGGCGCTGTCTTCCTGTAGGCTGCTGTGCTGCACGCCGTGGTGACGCATGCGTATGGGGCGCCAGCCTTGATTCAGGTCGCCGCGTGGATGGCCTGCCAGTTCGAACGACAGCCCGGGGACCAAACGAGGGTCGTCTCCTTCCACCGTGGCGATCCGGGCATCCCGTCGCAGCCCGCGCAGGCGGTTCTCCGTAAACGGAATGCCCGCTTCGTCGCGCTTGTAGCGTCCCGGGTAGTCGTACCGTTCGTAGTGACGGTGCTGGTGGTGCAGGTCGACACCGTCGCGGCTGTGTTCCTGTGTGTATTGCGGGTGCGTGTAGGTGTAGTCGCGCTGGGTCTGGCGGGCCGTGCGCACCTGTTCGGCGTAGGCAAAGCGGCGTAGCGCGGGCTCGGGTTGGTCCCCGCCCGGGGCGGGAAGATAGCGCACCGGCCCACCATCGATGTTGCCGTGGATGTGCAAGCGGTCGCTGTGGACCAGACGGTGGCCTTTGGCGTAATGATGAAACGCATGGAAGAAGCCTTCTTCGCGGGCCAGGCGTTCCATGAAGTACAGATCGGTGTCGCCGGCCTGCACGCAGTATTCGCGGGGCAGGTGTTCGTGCGTCACCGTCTGTTCGTAGTCCAGGACGCCGTGCTCTTTAAGCACCGCTTGCAGGATTTCGGGTACGGACAACTGCTGGAAGATGCGCCAATCGGAAGACAGGCCGGCGCGCGCCAATAGCGGTTCAACGGTGGCGCGGTAGCGGGTGCGGCGAAAGCCGGTGGCGCCTTGCTCGAAGCGCGAGACCACGCCGTGCACGTAGCGTACCGGGGCGCCTTGATACCAGACGGTCAGCAGCGCCGCCTGGTCCAGCACCAGGCCGAAGTCCACCGACGACTCGTGGCTGGCCAGATCCAGTTCCAGGCAAAACGGCTCGGACAAGCCCTCGTCGAGCGTGAACTCGACCACTTCAAAATCCATGCCGCCTACTATGCCAAAGCTAAATCGGAAGTCATGTTTGTGACTCACGATGCCCCCTTTGAATGCGTCATGCGGCACATCTTGGACAGCGGGTCAGCGTATGGCTATAGGACGACTAAGAATACTGAAGGGGAAAACTTGGAAATATCCGAATCCCGAAGCGGGGCGGGGATCAAGCGGGCCGGCCTGATAGCGGTCTGGCCGGCCACCGGCGCTGTTGCCGCCTGCTGGGTTGTTCATTGCGCTGCGGCAAATCCGGCCTATCCAGCGCTGTCGCGATCCATGGACCGTAGCGCGGCCGGGATGCGGTAGCGCTTGCCGTCGAATGTCAGCGTGTGGCGGGTTTTGCCTTGCTTGACGGTCTTTTCCTTGCAGTCGCCTTGCTGCACCGAAGCGCGGCTGGCCGAGTGGGATTCGGTGGCGATCAGGTCACGGTAGCCGCGGCGTTGCGTGTCGCCTATTGCCAAGCTGACGGCGCTTTCCGAGAATTCGCCCGCGCACGTGGTGTCCCATACGCCCGACGAGCGGTTGACGGACATGCCGTCGAGCACCAGGCGCAACTCGTTGTCGTGCACGGTGAATAACCGCAAGCTGGTTTCATCGAACGGGTTGGCGCGCGATGCGCCTTCGCGTTCGATGCGGATGCCGAAGGCGCGCTTGTCGGTTGCCACGTCGTAGCGCGCGGTGTCGAACGCCAGCCCGGCGATGCGCACCGCATCGTCCGACATCAGGCCCACCAGGCGCCGCCGTTGGCGCACTTGCAACGTTTGCTTGTCCAGCACCAGCACGTCCAGATCGCCGACGTGGCCGTTCTCGGGGTCGGGGGTGTCTTGCATCAGCGGTACCGCCACCAGCAACAGGTCCGGATTGGCGGGCCATGCCTTGCATGCCACGGCAAACGGCGCGCCCACGTCCGCGTCGGAAAGCGTGACGATGGCGTGCCCTTCCTTCAAGCGGATGCGGCCTTGGGCGTCGGGCTTGTCGGTATTGTTGTAGACGGTGCGCACGATGCCGGCCGCTTCCGGGCAAGGCCCGCTGGCCGCTTGCGCCGCGCCGCAGGTCACCACGGCGGATAGAAGCAGGGCGGCGGGCAGACGCGAATAGGGACGGAACATGGCGGGCGGGCGGAAAGGAAGAAGTCCGAATTCTAATCAGGCCTTGGGGCGGCTGCGCGCCCCTTCGCTACCGCCCGCTACAGATCGCTACAGCTCGACCCGGACGTTGCCGCTTGTACCGACGCGGCAACGATCTCTACAGGTCCACCCGGACCTTGCCCGCCTGCACCAGCCCGGCCACGTTGCGGATCTCGGCCAGCAGCGACTGTTGCAACTGCGCGGGCGTGCCGCCCGTCGGCGCAAAGCCCTGTTCGGCCAGCTTGCTGCGCACGGCCTCGGTTTGCAGTGCGCGGTTGATGCCCTGGTTCAACGCAGCGATCACCGCGTCCGGCGTGCCGGCCGCGCAATACGTGCCGAACTGGATCTGCGCGTCGAACCCGGCGTAGCCGCTTTCCGCAACCGTGGGGATGTCGGGATACTTGGGCAGCCGCTCACGGCTGGTAACGGCCAGCACGCGCAGACGTCCGCCCGTCATATACGGTTCAACGGCGGCCACCGTGGCAACCACCAACTGGATCTGGCCGCCCAGCAGGTCGGTCATCATCGGGCCCGTGCCGCGATACGGCACATGCAGCATGTCGATGCCGCACGCCGCTTGCAGCAGTTCGGTGGCCAGGTGCTGTGGCGTGGCGTTGCCGGGCGACCCGAACGTCAAGCCTTTGGGATCGCGCTTGGCCTGGGCAACCAGGTCGGCCAGCGTCTTGGCGGGCAGGTCGGCATTGACGGCCACCATGTACGGAGAACGCGCGATGGGGCAGACGGGCGCCAGTTGCTTGAGCACCTCTTCGGGCGGACGCGCGTAGTAGCGCACGGACGGCACCAGCCCGGCAAACAGCAGCATGCTGCCGTCCTTGGCGCCGTTGGCGGTGTAGTCGGCGCCCAGCATGCCGCTGGCGCCGGGCTTGTTTTCCACGACGACCGGGCGGTCCAGCGCGCCTTCCAGGGTGGCGGCAATGACGCGGCCCAGCACGTCAGTGCCGCCACCCGGCGGAAACGGCACGATGACGCGCAGCGGCGCCTCGCGCGCGGCGGCATTACGGCTTAGCGACAAACCGAACGACAAGCCCAGCGATGCGGCCAGCGGCGTCGTTGCGCCCAGGGCCAGGTGCTTCAAAACGGTTCTGCGATTCATGCATTTGTCTCCATCTGCGCTCCGTCTTCAGAGCGTTGGCCGATCGCCTCTGTTGGGCGGGCGATTCAGCGGGGGTCTGCGTGGTCGGCGGTGTGGGCGTGGCGGCCGGCGTTGGGCTTGGGCTTCCTACATCCTAGGGCCAGGAAACGGGCTTGATGACGGGCCCCGCAGTGGCTGGGCCGCCGGGTCATTCGTCCGGTCGGGCATACCGTCCGGTCGCGCATCCGATTGCCCCCCCGGCAATAAAAAGCCGTGCAACGCCGAGGCCAGCGCCTCGGGCGCTTCCACCGGCAGCATATGCCGTTGCCCATCCAGCACGCGCACTCGGGCGTCCGGCAGTGCCCGCCCCAACGCGCGCGTCATGCGAGGCGTGGACCCGACGTCATCACCGCCTGTCATCACCAGCGCAGGGCAGGCGATATCCGGCGCGGCTTGCGCCAGCAGCGCGTCGCCATGCGCGAACAGACGATAGGCCGCCAGGAAGTTGGCGCGGTTGTTTTTTATCAAGCGGTGGCCGATGGCAGCGACGCGTTCGGGGCGTGCGGCTTCGAACCCGCGCGTGAACCAGCGTTGCAGCGAGACCGCCGCCGACGCCGCCACGTCCTGCGTGGCAGCCGCCACCAGGCGCGCCTTCACGGCCTGCACCTCGTCGGGCGTGCGCTGGAACACCGTGCTGAGCAGCACCAGCCGGGTCACGCGGCAGGGCCGCGCGGCGGCGTAGGCGCCCGCGATCAAACCGCCCATCGAATAGCCCAGCACGTTGGCTTCGCCCCAACCCGCCGCATCCAGCTCGGCATCCAGCTGCTCGATAAATTGCCCGATGTTCGCGGCACCCTGGATGCCGGGCGCCGCGCCATGGCCCAGCAGGTCGTAACGCAGCACGTCGAAGCGGGGTTCCAGCAGCGGCGCCAGATCATCCCAAAGCGTGTGGTCCAGCCCCACACCGTGCAGCAACACCAGCGGCGCGCCACGACCGGAACGTCGACGTGGCGTGCTCATTTCGATTGCGCCTCTTGCGCCAGTTCCTGCAAATCGGAATAGCGGTTGCCGATGCGGTGGTGCGGCCGGCCGGACGTTGCCGCGCCCAGCGCAATAACGATTTCGTCGGGCGCGGGGGCGTCGTTGATATTTGTCTGCACGGTCAGGTAGTGCGAACGCAAGCCTTCGTCTTCCTTGTGCATCAAGGGCACGGAAATCACGCAACCCGGGCCGCCGCGCGTGTTGGTAAAGGCCAGGTAGCTGGTGCCGCCCACGGCGTTGCGATAGGCGTTGCCAAAGCGCAGCGTGTGGATCAGTGCGGACGCGTGCTCACCTCGCCCGACGTGCCCACCACGGCGGCCTTGCCATAGGCTTCGATCTGGTCTGCCGACCCCGCCTGCCGCAGTATTTCGGCCACCAGCAGTTCGCCCAGGGGCGGCGCGTTTTCCAGGATCCGCGGGCGCAGGTCTTCCTGGAACGGCAGGCTCGCCCACGGGTTGCGGATCACGGCGGCGGCAACGATCATGATCAGCGGCCGTTCGGCCGGCTTGCCGCCTTCGATGCAGGTCTTTTCCACATAGCTGATGATCTTTCGGACTTGCAGGGCCATTCGATTGCTCCAGTGCATAAGGGCTGACGATGGACCTATTGTTCAAGCCATGCCGGAATTTTGACAATCCAAATTAACTCAAGTTAATTTCGGAAAACCTGAAGTCAATCGACGCCCGCCATGCCCGCACCCTTGAAGATCCAGCACCTGCGCCAATTCCTGTTGGCGGCCGACCACGGCAGCTTTCGGCTGGCGGCCGAAGGCACGCACCGCTCGCAAGCCGCCGTGTCCGCCGCCATGCAGGACCTGGAACAGCAATTGGGTGCGCCGCTGTTCGAAGCCGGCAAGCGGGCGCAGCTGACGCCACTGGGCCTGGCGGTGGCGCCGCTGCTGCGCGAATTGCTGGCTACGCATGACCGCGTGCTGGAGGCGGCGCGGCAGTTGGGCATGGGCAATACGGGGCCGGTGTCGCTGGCGGTGATGCCGTCGTTGGCCGACGAATGGCTGCCTCGCCTGCTGGAACGCTACGCGCGCAGCCATCCCGACATCCGCATCCGCGCCGTGGATGAATCGTCGCAGGACGTGCACCGGCTGGTGCTGACGGGCGAAGTGCAGGTGGGCGTTGCCGGCCAGGTGCCGCGCACGGCCGAGGTCGCGTTCACCCCCGTGGCGCGAGATGCCTTCGGGCTGGTGTGCCGCAAATCGCATCCGCTGGCGCGGCGGCGCGGAGCCGTGCCGTGGGCGGCGCTGGAAGGCGAACGCCTGATCGGCAACGCCACCTTCGACACGCTCAAGAACCGGCAACTGGGCAGCGCAATCGACGACCCGGCCATGGTGGTGTCGAACCGCGCGTCGTTGCTGGCCAGCGTGGTCAGCGGCCTGGGCGTGACAGTGCTGCCGGTGCTGGCGCGACCCGCCGTCAGCAGTGGCTTGGCCTTCGTGCCGCTGTGCGAGCCGACGGTCGAGCGCATCGTGGGCGTGCTGACCCGCAAGGAAGAAACCTTGTTGCCATCGGTGGCGGCCATGCACGCGCTGGCCTTGCGGTCGCTGGCGCAGTTCACGCGCCGCAAGGGTGCAGCGCTGGTGTAACGGCCCGGCTGCCTTGCCCGCCTCCGGCCTAGGGTTGTCACTACTTCGGCCGGCGTGAAGCCCAGCTTAATAAATCCTTAATTGGCAGCCTCCCGGCGCTGCGTCAGAGTGCGCAACAGAGAAAACGGCCGTCAGATGCCGTCCGGGCCGGCGAACCGATCCGCCGCGCCATCCCCCCGCACAGCAGAACCCTATCGAATGAAAACCCGGCGCATACCGGGTGGCTTGCTATCGACCGTCGCCATCTGGCGGCGGTTACCCGTGGGTCCGAGGAGACGACAATGAGCAAGAGCTGGAAGAAGTTCGCAGGGGCGGTGGGCGCGGTGGCGGTTTTGGCGGGGGCGGGCGCGCAGGCCGCCGACGCGCCGCCCGACATCAAGCTGATGCAGCTGTCCGTCGGCAAGATCGAACTGGACAAGGGCTTCATGACCGCCATGGTCGACGTGGGCACCAAGATCAAGATCCCGGTGCCCGCCTACGTCATCCAGCACCCGCGCGGGCTGGTCCTGTTCGACACCGGCATGAACCAGGCCACCGCCGACGGCAACTGCGCCAACTATTGGGGCCAGGGCCTGTGCGGCGCGTTCAATTCCATCCAGGGCCGCGACGAGGTCGTCGACCGCCAGCTCAAGGCCGCCGGCTTTGACGTCAGCGACGTGAAGTACGTGGTGTATTCGCACTTTCACCTGGACCACGCCGGCAACATCAAGATGTTTCCCAAGGCCAAGCACGTCGTGCAAAAGGCCGAACTGCGCGCCGCCTGGTGGCCCGAAAAATTCCAGCGCGCCGCCTATGTCATGAAAGACTTCGACACCACGCGCGACTACGACTTCATCCAGGTGGAAGGCGACTTCGACCTGTTCGGCGACGGCACCATCGTGCTGCTGGACACCAAGGGCCACACGCAGGGCCACCAGTCCTTGCAGGTCAAGCTCAAGAACACCGGCACCGTGCTGCTGGCGGCCGACGCCATCTACACCGCCGAGAACGAGGCGGGCGTCATCCCGGGCATCACCTGGAACACCGCGGCGTCCATGCTGGCGATTGACCGGCTCAAGCAGATCCGCGATGCGCGCCAGGGCCAGCTTTGGTATAGCCACGACGCCGAGCAGCACGCGCAAAACGCCAAGACCAAGGTGTTCGATTAACGCGTTGCTGGATGCCGCATTCCCCGTCGATCGACCTCGACTAACGCAAGTCTGACCGAAGGCGCCCCATGCAGCCGGCCGTTGCTTTGCACCAGGTCTGCAAGTCGTTCGGACCCCGTCAGGTCCTGCATTCCCTGAGCCTGTCCGTGGCGCCCGGGGAAATCGTGGGCCTGCTGGGGCCGAACGGCAGTGGCAAGACCACCACCCTGCGCCTGATGGCCGGGTTCTACACGCCCGACAGCGGCCGCGTCACCGTGTGCGGCCGACAGCCCGCGCCGGGCCGGGGCAACGCCGACATTGGCTACCTGCCCGAACGCGCGCCGCTGTATGACGCGCTGACGGTCATGCAATACCTGCAATTTGGCGCGGGGGTGAAGGTGGCGGGCGGGGCGGGCGCGCGTCGTCTTGCCATCGAACGCGCCATCGACGGCTTCGACCTGCAAGCCGTGGCCCGCAGCGCCATCGGCCGTTTGTCCAAGGGCCAGCGCCAGCGCGTCGGCCTGGCGCAAGCGGTGCTGAACGATCCGCCCGTGCTGTTGCTGGACGAAGCCACCAATGGCCTGGACCCCGTCCAGATCGTCGAGGCCCGCGCCATGATCCGCCGCTGCGCACAGGGCCGCGCGGTGGTGTTCAGCAGCCACCTGATGCAAGAGGTGGAAGCCTTGTGCACGCGCATCGTCATCTTGCAGCAGGGGCGGCTGGTGGAAGACGCGGTGCTGGGGCAGGCGCAGGCCGCGCTGCAATTACAGCTGGCCTTGCCGACGGCCGGCCACGCCGCCTTGCGCGCCGCGCTGTCGGCCTGCGACGGGATACGCGGCGTGGACGCCACCGTACAGGATGCCGCGCTGAGCAAGTGGCGCATCAGCTGGGACACGGCCGGCGCGGGCGATCCTTCAGGCGCCATGTGTGACCGCGTGCTGCGCATCGTGTTGGCGCACGCCCAGGTGCGCGCGGTGCTGTCGCTGCATGACGCCGTGGAAGCGCGCCTGCTTGCCGCGCTGGCGCCTAACGACCCGGTGATGCGGAGGCGGGCATGAAAGGCTTTTTGGCGCTGTACCGAAAAGAGCTGCGTACCGATTTCGGCTCGCCCGTGGCGCTGGTGGTGGTGGCCGTGTTCTGGGCCTTGTCCGGCTACCTGTTCAGCTTCAACCTGTTCTTTGTCAGCACGGGGCAGATGGTCACCGCGTTTCACAACATGACCATCCTGCTGATCCTGGTGATGCCCCTGGTCAGCATGCGCGCCTTTGCCGAAGAAGCGCGCCAGGGCACGCTGGAGATGCTGCTGACCTTGCCGCTGTCCGACGCGACGCTGGTGGCGGCCAAGTACGCGGCCGGGTTGACGGTCCTGGCCTTGATGCTGGCGGGCACGACCGCCGCCGTGCTGCCGCTGGCGTGGTACGGGCAGCCGGACTACGGGCCGATCGTGGGCGGCTATGTCGGTGTGTTCCTGTACGGCGCGCTGTTCCTGGCCATCGGCATTGCCGTGTCCAGCGCCTGCACCAACCAGATCGTGGCGGCCAGCGCCACGTGGGGCATCCTGGTGCTGCTGTGGTTCATTGATTACCCGGCCGCGCTGGACGCCTTTCCCGCGTTGTCGCCGTTCTTTCAGGCGCTGTCTTTGTCGGCGCAACACGTGGACTTTATTCGGGGCGTGTTGCCCGGTCCGGCCACGGTCACGCTGGCCAGCGTGGCGGTGCTGGCCTTGATGGTGGCCGCCGTCAACCTCAAGCGCTGGAGGCTGCGATGAACGCAAACCCTCGCATGCTGCGCACGGGCCGGCGCCTGTTGCTGTGGCTGCCGGTGCTGGCCGTTGCCGCCTTGCTGGTGGCGCTGAACCTGTGGGCCTCGCGCCATCTGGGCCGGCTGGACCTGACGGCGCAGCGCCTGTACAGCCTGTCGCCCGAGAGCGTTGAAGTAGCCCGCCAGATCAAGCAAGCCGTGGACGTGACGTGGTTCTACGATCTGCGCAACAAAAGCATGGTGGACGCGCTGGAGCTGCTGCGCCAGTACGAACATACCAACCCGCTGATCCGTGTGCGCGGCGTGGACCCGGCACTGCGTCCGGCCGAGGCGCGGGAAGCGGGTATCCAGTTCGCCGGCAGCGCGGTGCTGGCCGCCGACACGCGCAAGATGACGATCAACGGCGGCACCGAAACCGACTTCACCAACGCGCTGATCCGCATCAGCCAGCGTGGCGCGCAAACGGTGTGCTTTACGCAGGGCCATCGCGAAGTCATGCTGGACAGCCTGACGTCGCTGGACGATCTGGAAGACCACGGCGACGATGAAAACCTGGTGGCGCGCGTCGAGGTGCACGAGCAGCACGGCATGGCGATGGCGCGCAATGCCTTGCAGACCTTGGGCTTTGCCACGCGCGGTATCAACGCGGGCAGCCTGGCGCAAGCCTTGCCGGCCTGCGCCGTGGTGGTGGCGGCGGGGCCGCGCGCGCCGTTCGGTAGCGACGACGCAGAGGCGCTGCGCCGTTGGACGGCCGACGGCGGCAAGACCCTGTTGCTGCTGGAGCCGGACACGCGCCACGGGCTGGACGCGTTGCTGGCCGACTTCGGTATCGCGCGGCCGATGGGCGCGCTGGTCGATCCCGGCAGCCATTACCGCAACGACCCCGGCAGCCCAGCCGTCAGCGACTACACGCGGCACAAGATGACGCGCGGCCTGCCGTTAAGTTTCTTTCCCGGCGCGGCAGGCCTGGAACCCGCCGGAGAGGCGCTGCCGCAAGGCGTGACGGTCACGCCGCTGGCGCAGACGTCGGCACAGGCGCAGTTGCCGGGGCAGCCGGCGGGGCGCTACACCTTGATGGCGCTGGCCACGCGCAACGCGCAGGCCGCCAGCGCGGACGGGTCGGCGCGGCCCACGCTGCTGGTTGCGGGCGATAGCGATTTCGCCACCAACCGCCATTTCGCCACGCTGGGCAACGGCGCGCTCTTTACCAGCGCCGTCACGCTGCTGGCCGGTGAAGACGCCTTGTTGACGATACGCCCGCGCCATTACGAGAACCGCCGCGTTGAACTGACCAATCGCCAGATGCGCACCGTGTTCTGGACCAGTACCGTGGCCTTGCCATTGCTGGCCTTGATGACGGGCCTGCTGCTGTGGTGGAGGCGGCGATGAACGCGGGGCGTGGCTGGCTGATGTTGCTGGCGGCGGGCGTTGCGCTGTCCGCTTGGCAATGGCACGAGACCATGGAATCGCCCGCCACCCACAGTGGCCACACGCACCTGCATGACGACACCGGCAAGCCGGCGCGGCTGTACGCGTGGAACGCCGCGCAGGCGGCGCGTATCACGCTGTCCACGCCAGCATCCACGACGACGTATACGCGCGCCGCTCAGGGTTGGGCCGCGATGCCGGGCAGTGCAACCTCCACCACACCCCCCGCCTTCGACGCAGACGACTTCCTGTCGCTGTTTTCGCAAGCCCGCAGTGACCGCGTGCTGGCCCCGCACCCCGGCGAATCGTATGGCCTGAATCCGCCCGCGCTACGCATCGCCATCGATGACGATAAAGGCGCCACGCTGGCCCGGATGGACGTCGGCGCGCTCACGCCGGATGGACTAGGCCGTTATGTGCAATTGCCCGATGAACCGCACCTGCGCATCATCCCCGATTACCAAACGCGCGCGCCGATGGCCGCGACGATTCAGGTAAACCCGCATGCGCCGGGCACGGCGACCACGGCCTCTCTATCGCTTGTGAAACCCGGCTTGCGCAAAGATAAATAGCCGCTCAAAAGGGGCGTCCCTATACTTCGCTGCACATCGGACTAGTACGAAAAGTGGCGCTTGCCAGTGATCGCGCCGGTCCATAAAAGTGCCTTCCGTTCCGCTTCGATTCGCGTTCGAAGCCAAGGCGGCAAGGTTGATAACGAGACAAGGGCGCGCCACGCGCACGCCCGGGCCATGTGCCCACGCCGCCTTGCCGGCGATGCCCGTTGCCCCGGCAACGCATCGCGGACGGGGCAGGTGTTTAGCGTATTGGGAGAAGACGCTTGACCTTGGATCTACTGCCTCTCGCCTTGGTGGATGGCGTGGCGTACGCCAGTCTGCTGTTCCTGGTGTCGATGGGGTTAACCCTGGTGTTTGGCGTGATGGGCATCTTGAACGTTGCCCATGGCGCCTTCTACGCCTTCGGCGGTTATGCCGCGGCCAGTCTCGTCATGTTTCTGGCGCCCAAAACCGATTCCCCTTTCCTGCTGTTCGCCGCGTTGTTCGTGGCCGCCATCGCCGTCGGCCTGGCGTTGGGCAGCATCATGGAATTCGTGCTGATCCGCCGCGCGCAGAACTACGACCCCATCCTGAAACTGTTGATCACCTTTGGCGGCTTCCTGATGCTGGAAGACATCCAGCGCCTGCTGTGGGGCGCGCAGCCCTACAGCGCCAGCGAAGTCGTGAACCGTCTGGGCAATATCGAAATCGGCGACATCACCTACACCACCTACCAGCTGGTGGTGGTGCCCGTGACCGCCGTGCTGGCCTACGTGTGCCTGGAGTATTTCCTGCGCCACACCAAGCTGGGCAAGCAGACGGTGGCCACGACGCACAACCGTGAAGTGGCCACGTCGTTGGGCATCAACGCCAAGAAGATCGGATACGTCACCTTCGTGATCGCCACCATCCTGGGCGCGTTGGGCGGCGCGCTGGCCGCGCCCACCACGTCGCTGGTGCCGGGCGCGGGTACCGACATGACGGTGCTGTCGTTTGCGGTGGTTGCCACGGCGGGGCTGGGCCAGATCACCGGTGCGCTGATCGCGGCGCTGTTGATTGGCGTCATGCGTTCCATTGCCGTCTACGCCGCGCCCGAACTGGAAGTGGCGGTGCCGTACATCATCATGGTGTTGGTGCTGATCATCCGGCCGCATGGCTTGTTCACCGTCGCCCAAGCCCGGAGGATCTAATGAAAGTCGTCGTACTCAGCCTCGTGGCCGCGATGGCCACGCTAGCTCTTGGCTATAGCCTTTCCTGGACAATCACCCCCATCGTCATCGGCCTGACCTACGCCATCGCGGCGCTGGGCGTGTCGGTGATGGCGCGGGCTGGCCAGATCTCGTTTGGCCATGCCATGTATTCCTGCATCTCGGCCTACACGGTCGCGTTCCTGGCGCGCGCCATGCCGGGCACCGACGCGCTGCTGCTGATTATGGCGGGCGTCGTTGCCAGCTTCCTGGCGGCCATCGTGATCGGCCTGTTCATGGTGCGCTATCGCGGCATCTTCTTCGGGATGCTGAACCTGGCGTTGAGCATGGTGCTGTTCGCGTTGCTGGGCAAGCTGTACACGCTGACCGGCGGCTCGGACGGGATGCGCATCGTGCGCCCGACAATGGCCGGCGTGCTGATGGAACGCGAGTCCTTCGAACGCGCGTTGCTGGTGCTGACGCTGGTGTTGTCACTGGTGCTGGCCTGGTGGGTGCAGCGCTACTTCCGTTCGGGCAGCGGGCAGGCGTTGTCCGCCATCAAGACCAACGAAACGCGCATTGAATACCTGGGGTTTTCCGCGTACTTCATCATGTGGAAGGGCTACCTTCTGTCGGCTGTCGTCGTCGGCTTCTCGGGCGCGATCCTGGCCTTGATGCAGGGCCTGGTCACCCCCGAAATCGGCTCGTGGCTGCGCTCGGGCGAATTCGTCTTCATCACCATTCTGGGCGGCGCGGGCCATGCGGCCGGTGCGTTCCTGGGCGCCGTCGGTTTTGAAACGGTGAAGCTGGTGTCGGCCGCTTACTTCCCCGGCCTGTGGCAGTTCTTGCTGGGCCTGACGCTGATCTTGGTGATCTTCATGTTCCCCACCGGCTTTGTCGGCCAGGTCATGAAGCGCATCGCCACGCGAAAGCGCGATGAGGCCCGGGCCCGCGCCCGCGCCAACGCCACCTTGCAGGCGCGCGTTTCCGCCAACACGCACGCGCCGGTCAGGAACTGATGATGAAACCGCTTATTCAAACCACAGATCTTTACCTGGCCTTCGGCGGCGTGATCGCGGCCGACAACATCAACTTCGAATTGCATGAAGGCGAACGCCTGGCCGTCATCGGCCAGAACGGCGCGGGCAAGACCACCTTCATCAACATCTGCACGGGCTACCTGGCGCCGTCCAAGGGCCGCGTGATTTTCGATGGGCGCGACGTCACCGCCATGGCGCCGCGCAAGATCGTGCGCCTGGGGCTGGGCCGTTCGTTTCAGTTGCCGCAGCTGTTCACCGAACACACGGTGCGCCAATGCGTGCAGATCGCCGCCGCGCGCCGCAACAAGGAACTGAGCTGGTTCCGTTCGCTGGAAAGCACCATCGACGAAAAAGAAGTGGACGCCACGCTGGACCTGGTGGGCCTGTTGCCCGAAGCCGACGAGGCTTCCATCGAGTTGCCCGAGGGCAAACGCAAGCTGCTGGATGTCGCCATGGCGCTGGCGCTGCGGCCCAAGCTGCTCATCATGGACGAGCCCACCAGCGGGGTGGCGTCCGAAGACAAATTCGCCTTGATGGAAACCGTGATGCACGCCCTGGACGAGCGCCGCGTGACCAGCTGGTTTGTCGAGCACGACGTGGACATCGTCTCGCGCTACGCCACGCGCGTGGCCGCCTGGATCGCGGGCAAGGTGGCCGCCGACGGCACGCCGGACGAAGTCTTGAATAACCCGCAGATCAAAAGCGAAGTGCTGGGGGCCTGAACCATGCTGAATCTATCGGCCATCAACGTAGACCTGGCAGGCAACCGCATCCTGCGCGACGTCGACGCCAGTTTTGAATCATCCAAAACCATCGGCATCGTGGGGCGCAACGGCGCGGGCAAGACCACCTTGCTGCGCACCATCATGGGCCTGACCAAGATCAAGTCCGGCAAGATCGCGTTCGACGGGGCCGACCTGACGGCCATGCCCGGCCACAAGCGCGCGGCCTTGAAAGTGGGCTACGCACCCGAAGACCGCGTGATCTTCCCGACCATGACCGTGGCTGAAAACCTGAACCTGCCGTGCGAAGTGCAAGGCCAGTCCAAGACCGAAATCGCCACCCGCATCCAGACCGTGCTGAAGGTGGTGCCGCAGCTGGAACCCATGCTGGGCCGGTCTGGATCGGCGCTGTCGGGCGGGCAGGGAAAGATGGTGGCGCTGGCGCGCGCCATCATGGTCGGCACGCGGCTGTTGATGTTGGACGAACCCTTTCAGGGCCTGGCCCCCAAGCTTGCGCGCGACTACACCGAAGCGTTGGGGCGCCTGAAGGAATTGCAGCCCGACCTATGCGTCGTCATCACGGAATCCAACGTGAAGCTGCTGGGCGACATCCCTGACCAGATCTGGACGATCGAGCGCGGCTCGATCACCTTGAATTGAACTTCCGGAGACATTGCATGACGCAGATGATTATCAACGGCCGCCAGGTCGATGCCCATGACGGGCGCACCATAGACGTGGTGTCGCCGGTGGACGGCGACGTATTCACCACCATTCCGCGCGGTCAGCAGGCCGATGTGGATGCAGCTGTTGGCGCCGCCCGCGCCGCGCTGGAAGGCGATTGGGGCCGCATGACGGCGCTGGAACGCGGCCGCCTGCTGCTGCGCCTGGGTGAATCCGTGCTGGCGCATCACGAAGAGCTGGCGCGGCTGGAATCGCGCGACACCGGCAAGCCCATGTCCACCGCGCGCGGCGACATCACGGTGCTGGCGCGCTACTTCGAGTTCTACGGCGGCGCGGCCGACAAGGTGCACGGCCAGACCATTCCTTTTCAGAAGGACTATTCCGTCCAGCTGATCCGCGAGCCGCTGGGCGTGACCGCCCACATCATTCCGTGGAATTACCCGGCGCAGATGTTCGGCCGCAGCGTTGCCCCTGCGCTGGCCATGGGCAACGCCAGCGTCGTCAAGCCGGCCGAAGACGCCTGCCTGTCCATCATCCGCGTGGCCGAACTGGCTTTGGAAGTGGGCTTTCCGCCGGGCGCGCTGAACATCGTGACGGGCCTGGGCGAAGAGGCGGGCGCCAGCCTGTCGCGTCACGCCGACATCAACTTCATCACCTTCACCGGCTCGAACGAAGTGGGCGTGCTGATCCAGCAGGCCGCCGCCGTCAACGCGGTCAAGTGCGTGCTGGAACTGGGCGGCAAGTCGGCCCACATTGTGTTCGACGATGCCAACTACAAACTGGCCATTCCCGCCATCGTCAAAGGCATCGTCCACAACACCGGGCAGACCTGCACGGCGGGTAGCCGCCTGCTGGTGCAGCGCGGCGTGTATGCCGATTTCATGAAGGCGCTGGCCGCCGAGTTTTCCAAGGTGCGCGCCGGCACGCCCGACATGGACCTGACCTGCGGCCCGGTCGTCAACAAGGCGCAGTTCGACCGCGTCAACCGCTACATCGCCAAGGGCCTGGCCGATGGGCTGACCGTGGCGGCCGAAGGCGCCATTGCCGACGGCGTGCCTTCTGGCGGCTACTTCGTGAAGCCGACACTGTTTTCCGCGCCCGCGCACGACAGCACCTTGCTGACCGAAGAAATCTTCGGGCCGGTGCTGGTGGCGCTGCCCTTTGACACCGAAGCCGACGCCATCCGGCTGGCCAATGCCACCGACTACGGCCTGCTGGGCGCCGTGTGGACCGAGAACGGCGGACGCCAGCAGCGCGTGGCGCGCGGCATCAAGTGCGGTCAGGTCTACATCAACGGCTTTGGCGCGGGCGGCGGCGTGGAACTGCCGTTTGGCGGCGTCAAGAAAAGCGGCCACGGGCGCGAGAAGGGCTTCATCGCGCTGGAAGAAATGAGCACGACCAAAACGCTGATCCAGTTCTACGGCGAATGATCGCCACGCATATCGGAGTCAAGTCATGAGTCAGTTGCAGGGTAAGGTCGCCATCGTCACGGGCGGTGGCAGCGGTTTCGGCGAAGGCATCGTCAAGCTGTATGCGAAAGAGGGCGCCAAAGTCGTCATCGCCGACATCAACAAGGAAGCCGCCGACCGCGTGGCCGCCGAAGTGGGCGCCGCCGCGCTGGCGGTCAAGGCCGACGTGTCCAGCCGCGCCGACATCGACAACGTCGTGCGCGTCTGCCAAGAAAAATTCGGTTCCGTCGACATCGTGGTCAACAACGCCGCCATCACCCACAAGAACCAGCCCATGCTGGACGTGGACGAGGCCATGTTCGACCGCATGTTCGAGATCAACGTGAAGTCCATCTACCACATGGCGCAGGCCGTGGTGCCCGTGATGCGCAAGCAAAAGCGCGGTGTGATCCTGAACGTCGGGTCCACCGCCGGCATCCGCCCGCGCCCCGGCCTCAGTTGGTACAACGCGTCCAAGGGCGCCGTCAACGTGCTGTCCAAATCGATGGCCGTGGAACTGGGCCCCGACGGTATTCGCGTCAACGCCATCTGCCCGGTGATGGGCATCACCGGCATGTTCGAACTGTTCATGGGTCTGCCCGACACGCCCGAGAACCGCGCCAAGTTCGTGTCCACCATTCCGCTTGGCCGCTTCTGCCAGCCGTCGGACGTGGCGGCGGCGGCCTTGTTCCTGGCCAGCGACGCGGCGGAATTCATCACCGGCGTGGAGTTCCCGGTGGACGGCGGACGCACGGTGTAAAGCTGTGATCGGGGCGGTGCCTGCCGGCCGGTTGCCGGTCGGCATTGCTACTGGTCCGTATTGCTTTCGGTCCGCATCGCTTCTAGCCCGCATCGCTTCTAGCCCGTATTGCTTCTACTTGGATGTCAGCGCATGAAAATCAAAGCGGCGTTGTTGCGTAACGTAGGGGTGCCCGGCCCTTATGCCCAGACCCGGCCCCTGACCATCACCGAGGTCGACCTGGACCCGCCCGGCACGGGCGAGGTGCTGGTGCGCATCAAGGCGGCCGGGCTGTGCCATTCCGACCTGTCGGTCATCAACGGCGACCGCCCGCGCGGCGTGCCGATCGTGTTGGGACATGAGTCATCCGGCGAAGTGGTCGAGACCGGCCCCGGCGTCACCGACTTGAAACCCGGCGACCACGTGGCCATGGTGTTCGTGCCCAGCTGCGGCTGCTGCAACCCCTGCATGGAAGGCCGCCCCGCGCTGTGCGAACCCGGCGCGGCCGCCAACACGCAAGGCACCTTGCTGGGTGGCGACCGCCGCCTGCACATCGGCGACGAATACCTGAACCACCACACCGGCGTGTCCTGCTTCGCGCAATACGCCGTGGTGTCGCGCCGGTCCTGCGTGAAGGTCAACGTTGAACTCAGCCATCGCGAAGCCGCGCTGTTCGGCTGCGCCGTGTTGACGGGCGCGGGCGCGGTGCTGAACCGCGCACGCATCAAGGCAGGCGACACCGCCGCCATCGTCGGGCTGGGCGGCGTGGGCCTGTCAGCCTTGCTGGCGGCGGTTGCGGCAGGTGCGCGCCGCGTGGTCGCCATCGACCTTAGCGACGAAAAACTGGCGCTGGCCAAGGAGCTGGGCGCCACCCACGTCGTCAACCCCAAGCAGGTCAAGACGGACGATGACTTGTTCGATCTGGCCGGCGGCCGCGTGGATTACGGCTTTGACATGGCGGGCGCCGTGCCCGCCTTTGAAACCGCCTACAAGCTGACCCGGCGCGGCGGCGCGACCGTTACCTCGGGCCTGCCCAACCCCAAGTTCAGCTTCCCGCTATCGCTCTCGCAGATGGTCGGCGAAGAGCGCGACATACGCGGCAGCTATCTGGGTTCCGGCGTACCCGCCATCGACATCGGCCGCTATATCGACCTGTACAAGGCGGGCCGCCTGCCGGTGGACAGGATGATGGGTAAATCATTTTCGCTGGACCAGATCAACGAGGGGTTCGATCACCTCGCCACCGGCGGCAGCCTGCGCGACGCCATCGTTTTCTAAGGGCATAGACCCGACTACAACACTGGAGAGACAACCATGAAAACCTCAAGACTGGCCGCGCTGTTAGGCGCCACCCTGCTGTCCGGCTTCGCGGCGCTGGCCGGCGCCGCCGACAAGCCCAAAGAACTGAACATCGGCATCTCGACCTTCCTGTCGGGCTCGGCATCGGTGTTCGGCGTGCCGGCGCGCGACGCCGCTGAAATCCTGATCCAGGACATCAACGCGGCAGGCGGCATCGACGGCGTCAAGCTTGTGCCCAGCTACATCGACGAAGGCGGCGGCGGCGAAAAACTGTTGTCCGAATACCGCCGCCTGGCCGAAGGCGGCACGCGCGTGATGCTGTCGGCTATTTCAAGCGGCCACTGCAACATCGTGGCCCCCGTTGCCGAAGACCTGAAGGTGCTGAACGTGCTGTGGGACTGCGGCACGGAAAAGGCGCTGGAAGGCAAGAAGTACAAGTACGTGGTGCGCACGCAAGCCAACGCCACCACCGAAATGGTCGCGCAGGTGCTGTACCTGATGAAGGTCAAGCCCGACTTCAAGACCATCGCCATCGTCAACCAGGACTACGCCTGGGGCCGCGATTCGCGCGACATCTTCCTGGCCGCGCTGAAGAAGTTCAAGCCCGACGTAAAGGTCGTGGCCGAGATGTTCCCCAAGTTCGGCGCCGCCGACTTCTCCACGGAAATCAGCCGCCTGCAAGCGCTGCGACCCGACGTCATCGTGTCCACGTCATGGGGCGGCGACCTGGACAACTTCGTGCGCCAGGCCTCGCAGCGCAACCTGTTCAAGAACTCTACCTTCGTGCTGTCGCTGGCAGAAAGCTCGCTGGAACGCCTGGGCAACGCCTTGCCCGAAGGCGTTTACGTCGGCGCACGCGGCGATCATTACTTCCTGCATCCGGAAACCAAGGACGATCCGCAGCACCAGGCTTTCGTGAAGAAGTTCCACGACAAGACCGGCGCCTATCCGATCTACTCGGTCTACCACATGGTGCAAGCCATCCAGGGCCTGAAAGCAGGCTACGAGAAAGCCATCAAGGACAACAACGGCGCCTGGCCCACCCCGGAACAAGTGGCCGCCGCCATGCACGACGTGTCCTTCAAGGGCTACGGCCGCGAAGTCAAAATGCACCGTGCTGACGGCCAGGGCCTGGAAGCGCAATTGTTCGGCGTGACCAAAAAGAGCGACAAGTACCCGTTCAAGGTGCTGGCCGACATTACGATCGTGCCGGCGGAACTGGTGACGCCGGGGGTGGAAGACACGTCGATGGGCTGGATTGAAAAGAACCTGACCCCGGATGTTCTGAAAAGCGACCAGATCAAGGTGTATTCGAACTGAGCAAGCTGTGTTGTGTGTGCAGGGACTCCCCCGGCGAGCAATCGTCGGGGTTTTTTTTTGGTTTTTTTAAGGTGTCAGACTGCATTTTTTATTCAGCAAAACATAGTGCGATGACAGATCGAGAGCCATGGTTCGCATCCTTAGGGAAGAGGGGCGTGCGGTCATTCTTCACAGCGTGGGCCAGATTTGACCTGATCGGGCCAATTTTGACCCGCTACAAGCCATTGATTCAATAGCGATATTTTTTTATCGGGTCAGAACTGGCCCGTTTTCTGGGGGAAAACGGCGGTTTCGTAGGGATTCCGATCAGAGAGCTCCGTCGTAAGTGTCTTAGCCGCATGGCAAGCCATTGATTTCATGGAGCTTATTGACAGGACGTGACGCTCGGCATGGATGTTGCATGAGTCCGGCTAGCGCTTCCTTCGGAAGCCTCCCGGCCGCCATGGCCGACACGACGACGGAGCCCGTCATGCCTACCCCCGCAACGTTTTGCATTGCCAGCAAGACCCTTGGCCTTCGAGTGTTCGCATGACGCTCAGCCAATCGCTTATCGACATCGTCGAAGAGACCCTGGCGCTGCCACCCGGCGGTTGCAACGCCTGCGAACGCAACGGCGTGCCGATTCTGCTGCTGCGCCCGGCGGTGGTGGCCAAGAGCCCGTTCTTACATGCGCGCGGTGCGCTGTCGCATCCTGGTCTGCAAGAATCGCTGCGCATCATGCGCAAGGGCTATGTGTATGTGCTGCTGGACCGCAGGGTATGGCATGCCTATCAAGTGACCGATGCGGGCCATATGCGGCATTTCAATCCCTACGAGATGGCGTGCGAAGAGCCTGCTCCGCTGGCCGAGCGCTGCGTTCAGGCCGCCCACGACTTGCCCGCGTCGTTCATCGGTATCGACATTGATAAGTACAAACTGGCCTGGATCGCGTATTCGCAAGACCCTTGGCCGACGGCCGTGCTGGATGCGTACAAGTCAGGCGACGGTTTGAATGCCGATTACCCGCTACGGTTTGTCATCGTGGATCTGCCCAAGTTGCGGGACGATCCCACGGCGGGTGGCACCGCGCTGGCGCTGGAACATGCGCATCCGTTGAACAAACACGTGGCGGAGTATGTCAGCGGTGTCGACGACTTCGGCAGTGTTCACGGCTGGTCATCGCGCGTGACGCAAGCCACGGGCATGTGTAACTACCTGACGCTGATGGAACGGCAGCACCGCTTGCCGCAAGCCGTGACCGGGCTGGTTCTGCCCGACCCGATCGGCATGGCCGAAGAACTCAACAACGTCCGCCTGGCCGCCTATACGCAGAAGCGCTTGTGGTCCGAAGAGCCGACTCGCCGCTATGCCTACCTGACCTCGCAATGCCTGCTGGCGATTCAACAGATGTACGCCGTGCAGGCCGACGCCGAGACAATGGATAGCCCGACACCCATGCTCGACATCATGCCCAGCGAGTCCGGCACGCCACCCGTGTTCTGGGACCCCGCGCGTGAACGGCAAGAGCGCGTGCAGGCCAAGATCACCGATCGCGTTGAACGATTGAAAGAACGCTACTGGGAAACCAATCCCCCCGCCGAACCGCGCCGCCATGGCCGGGCGAGCTTTCAGTCGCGGTATGACCGCGACATCAAGCGGTTTGAAAAAGATATCGATGCGTATGGCAAGGATTGGGCGCAGGTAGTGGGTAGCGCGGCGTGGAAGCGCATCGTGGCAATGGACTATTCCGATACCGATGAACGATCGCGTCTGCTGCGCTTGATTACGGTTGGTGCGTGTTTGGACGGCGGGATTACCGATGCGATGCCTGCGCCTGATGCCGCGTCGGCGGAGCCTGAAACGCTGGGGCCTACCGGCACCGCGTGGCAGTCGTTGCTAAGTGATCCCAACAGCGCCGCCTATCTGGCCTTGAACGGCCATCAAACCTTTTTGCAAACCACCTTTATCCCGCTGTTCGGCGCCGGGGCGGTTGCCAACGACGCCGGGAAAAAATACTTCGACGCCGTCAAGAGCATCATCAGCAGCAAAGAAATCGGTGCATGGCGAGAAGGCCGAGCGGCAGACGCCGCCGACCAACTGCTGACCGCCATGCACGGCGCCAGCAAGCGCCTGAATCAACATTTGAGCGCCGGTTCCAAAGCCGCCGTCGATGCGGTTCACGTGGGCGGTGCGTGGCTGTATCGCAAGACGCAGATGACGCAGGTGGTGATTCAACTCACGGTGGGGGAACTGCTGTCCATCTGCGCCGAAGAGCTGCAACGCGTCGGCGAGCCCCTGCAACAAGACGCCAGCCGGCGCGTGCGCGCGTTTGTGTTCGCCGGCTTGATCAGCATCCCGGACCCGGCGGTGCGCAATACGCTGATTGACGTGACGCTGTGGATGGAAGGCAGCGCGGAAGAGATCCGGAAGCGAATCAACGCCTTTGAGAAAGTAGCCGGCGATCCAGTAGAAAATGTGGCGCGCCAGGTGGAAGGTGTGGTCCGTCAAGCGGAAGATGCGGCGCGCAAGGCGTCGCATGGCGCGATGCGAAAGATCTCGGTCGGCATGAAGAACCTGGAAGCCCCGGCGGCGCAACTGCTAAAGGGTTTGGAGTTAAGCGCGGCCCACGCGCAGGAGTTCGCGAAGAATGGGCTGACGAGTCTAAAGCGATTGTCTGTCGGGTCGGGTTATGGCGCGCTGTCACTGGTCAGCTTGTATTTCCTGCATGACAGCGTGCGTACCAGCCTGGATGCGGCGCGGGAGA
>NZ_LBHW02000056.1:0-29599 GCF_001005835.2 Achromobacter sp. LC458 | reverse complement strand
TGCATCGGAGCCCGATGCACCAGCAAACGTCGTGCCGAAGAATCAGTCGAACACGTCGACCAGAATGGGGCCGGGCACCACTTCTTGGCAACCCATCGCCGAAAAAAACGGGAATCTATCGTGTATCCGCACTGGTGCGCCGGTAACCGTCCATGAAGTTTTTGCGCTGCCCCGCCCCTGCCGCCGACATCCCCCCTGAGGCCCACATTTTCGCTGACACTTTTTCCATTGACGCCATTTGACGGACGGTGGAATGATCGTTTGCTCAATGGCGCAAGCCCGGACGCTGCCGTCGTTGACGTGCTTTAGCTTCATGTAGGCCACCCCCGACCGCGAGGTCATTCACGCCCCCACGGTCGATTCAACGATCTATTGATGGAGTGTTGAACATGGCGACACAGCAAAGTTTCTCAACCGGCCTTGCCGCCCTATTGATGGCGACAGCGGCGATCAGCGCGCCCGCCGTGGCGCAAGAAGCCCGCAAACCCAACATCATTCTTATCGTGTCCGACGACACGGGCTACGGCGACCTGGGGCCCTACGGCGGCGGTGTGGGGCGCGGCATGCCCACGCCCAACATCGACCGGCTCTCCAACGAAGGCATGACGTTCTTTTCGTTCTACGCGCAGCCCAGCTGCACCCCCGGACGCGCGGCCATGCAGACCGGCCGCATCCCCAACCGCAGCGGCATGACCACCGTTGCGTTCCAGGGCCAGGGCGGCGGCTTGCCCAAGGAAGAATGGACGCTGGCGTCCGTGCTGAAGACGGGCGGATACAAAACGTTCTTCAGCGGCAAATGGCACTTGGGCGAAGCGGATTATTCCCTGCCGAACGCCCAAGGCTATGACGAAATGAAGTACGCCGGCCTGTATCACCTGAACGCCTACACATATGCCGATCCCACCTGGTTCCCCGACATGGACCCCGAACTGCGCGCCATGTTCCAGAAGGTCACGCGCGGCGCGCTCTCGGGCAATGCCGGCGAAACGGCGCGCGAGGAATTCAAGATCAACGGGCAGTACGTCGACACCCCTGAGGTCAACGGCAAGGAAGGCGTGGTCGGCATTCCGTTCTTTGACCGCTATGTTGAAAAAGCCTCGGTGGACTACCTGGAGCGCAATGCAAAAAGCGAGACGCCCTTCTTCATGAGCATCAACTTCATGAAGGTGCACCAACCCAACATGCCCGACCCGGACTACGTCGGCAAATCCCTATCGAAAAGCAAGTACGCCGATTCCGTCGTCGAGCTGGATGCGCGCATCGGACGCATCATGGACAAGGTCCGAGAGCTGGGCCTGGACAAGAACACGCTGGTCTTCTACACCACCGACAACGGCGCCTGGCAAGACGTTTACCCCGACGCGGGCTACACCCCGTTCCGGGGCACCAAGGGCACCGTGCGCGAAGGCGGCAACCGCGTACCCGCCATTGCGTGGATGCCGGGCAAGATTGCACCCGCCACCAAAGACCACAGCATCCTGGGCGGGCTGGATTTGATGGCCACCTTTGCCTCGGTCGCGGGCGTCAAGCTGCCCGTCAACGACCGTGCCGACAAGCCGATCATCTTCGACAGCTATGACATGTCGCCGGTACTGTTCGGCACGGGCAAGTCGGAACGCAAGTCGTGGTTCTATTTCACGGAAAACGAACTGTCTCCCGGCGCGATTCGGGTTGGCAACTACAAGGCCGTGTTCAACCTGCGGGGCGACGACGGCGTCAAGACAGGCGGGCTGGCGGTGGATACCAACCTGGGCTGGAAGGGTCCGGAGTCCTATGTCGCCGGGGTGCCCCAGGTGTTCGACCTGTGGGCCGACCCGCAGGAACGCTACGACATTTTCATGAGCAACGTCACGGAAAGAACGTGGACGCTGCCCACCATGAACGCGGCGGCGGCGGACCTGATGAAGACCTACGTGAAGTACCCGCCCAGAAAGGCGCAAGGCGATGCCTATACCGGCCCCGTCACGCTGTCGCAGTACGAGCGCCTGCAATACATTCGTGAAAGCCTGGCCAAGGACGGCTTCAAGCTGCCCATGCCGTCGGGCAATTGACGGCGGCTGGTCAGTGCGCGCCGGAATAGTCGCTTAGCGACGCGGCAGGAGACAGCGCGAACGACGCGCGCATGTCTCTTGCTTCGTCCACCGGCGTGCGGCCGAAAAACCGTTTGAACTCGCGGGAGAACTGCGACGGGCTTTCGTAGCCGACGCGGGCCGATGCCGAGGCGGCCGTCAGCCCGTCGCGGATCATCATCAGCCGCGCCTGATGCAAGCGTGTCGACTTGATGTATTGAATGGGCGACGTCTGCGTCACGCTACGGAAGTTGGCGTGAAAGGCGGGAATGCTCATGCCCGCTTCCTGCGCCAGGCTGCCCACGTCCAGCGGCTGCGCAAAGTCGACGTGGATCTTGCGCAGCGCCCGCGCGACCCGACCAAAGCGCCCTTGGTGCACCAGCGCCGCCTTCATGGCCTCGCCCTGCGGGCCGCTCAGCACCCGAAATAGAATCTCGCGCCGCAGCGCCGGGCCCAGCACGCGCGCTTCCACGGGCGTACACAGTGCGCGCAACAAACGCAGCGTGGCATCGGCCAGGTCAGCATCCAGCGGCGTGGAAACAATGCCCAGCGGCGCGGCTTGCGAGGGCGGCGTGTCGTCCATCGCCAGAATCAGTTCGGTCAGCTCGGTCAGGTCCAGCCGCAGCGAAACCGCCAGCATCGGCTCGGCTTCGCTGGCTTCGGTTTCAGTTGAAAAAGGCAAGGGTACGGACAGCACCAGATAGTGCTGCGCGTCGTACACATAGACCTCGTCCCCCAGAAAACCCACCTTGCGCCCCTGGCACACGATCACGATGCCGGGCTCGTACAGCACGGGCGTGCGGCCCAGCGGCCGGTTCGACCGCATGAAGCGCACGCCTTCCAGCGCCGACTGCGTATAGCCCTCGTTGGGCGCCAGCCGCTCAAGCAGGCCGGCCATTTTTTGCGAAGCCAGTTTCCGATCGATATCCACGGTGCCGTCCTTTGCCGGGGGTTCACGTGCACGGATTCTACAACCGCACCCACCTCCGTTCACCCCCTATTCGATAGGAATAGGCAATACCGGCATCGTTACAGGTATTCGCCGCCCGCCCCCCAAAACCTAAGATTTCATCAACGCGTTTCGTTGGTTCAACGCCCCTTGTTCACCCCCCTTGTTCACCCCCGGAGATAAGCCCATGGACTCCCCGCAATCGAAAGTCGTCTTGATCACCGGCGCCAGCAGCGGCATCGGCGAAGCCACCGTGCGCATGCTGGCCGCGCAAGGCCACCGCCTGCTTATCGGCGCACGCCGCACCGACCGCCTGGCCGCGCTGGCCACCGCGCTGGACGCCGGCGGCAACAACGTCATCTACCAGTCACTTGATGTGACCTCGGCCGACAGCGTCAACGCCTTCGCCCGCTTCGCGCTGGAGCGCTTCGGCAAGATCGACGTCATCGTCAACAACGCGGGAATCATGCCGCTGTCGCCGCTGCGCGCCGTGAAGGTCGATGAATGGGACCGCATGATCGACGTGAACATCCGCGGCGTGCTTTACGGCATTGCGGCCGTGCTGCCCACGATGGAGGCGCAGGGCTATGGCCAGGTCATCAACATCTCGTCTATCGGCGGGTTGTCGGTGTCGCCCACCGCCGCCGTCTATTGCGCCACGAAGTACGCGGTGCGCGCCATTTCCGACGGGCTGCGCCAGGAATCCGACCGCATCCGCGTAACGGTGATCTGCCCCGGCGTGGTCGAGTCCGAACTGGCGAACACCATCACCGACGACACCGCGCGCCAGGCCATGAACGAGTTCCGCCGCATTGCGATGACGCCCGACGCCATCGCCCGCGCCGTGGCCTACGCCATTGCCCAGCCCGCCGATGTGGACGTCAGCGAGATCGTGTTGCGTCCCACCGCCAGCCCCTACTGAATTTCTTTCCAGGAGTGAATCCCATGAATAGCACCACAACGGAATCCAGAACCTTTTCCGGCAAGGTCGCCATCGTGACCGGCGCCGCCAGCGGCATCGGGCTGGCCACGACCGAACTGCTGCACGCCCAAGGCGCCAGCGTCATCGCCGTGGACCGTGGCCACAACGTGCAGGCGCTGGCGCGCCCGGGCATCGTCCCGCTGATGGCGGACGTGGCGCGGGAAGCCAGCGCGTCGCAGGCCGTGGCGGCCGCCGTCGAACACTTCGGCAAGCTGGACATCCTGGTGAACAACGCGGGCATCATCATCAACAAGCCCGTCGTCGACATGAGCCTGGACGACTGGAACGGCATCCAGGCAGTGAACACCACCGGCGCGTTCCTGTTCTCGCGCGAGGCCTTGCGCGCCATGATGCCGAACGGGTCGGGCGCCATCGTCAACGTGGGGTCCTACGCCTGCTACCAGGCCTTTCCGACCATTGCGGCCTATGCCGCGTCCAAGGGCGCGTTGGCGCAACTGACTCGCGCGATGTCGCTGGAAGCTATCGACCACGGCATCCGCGTCAACGCGGTGGGTTCCGGTGACGCGGTCACCAACATCACCAACCACATCCACAAGGACGGGCAGGCGTTTCTGGCGGAACACGGCAAAAGCGCGCCCATCAAGCGCGCGGCGCATCCCAGTGAAATCGCCGAGGTCATCGCGTTCCTGGCGTCGGACAAGGCCAGCTACATCGTCGGCGCGGTGGTCATGGCGGATGGCGGCATGAGCGTGGCGTTGAAGTAGGCAGCCCGCCCAAGCCTGTCTATGCCCAGCCCGAGCCGGCCTGAGGCCGCAGCGCGCGCAACGCCGTCGCCACCTCGTCCAGCACCGGCCCCCACGCGCCCGGGCCGGGCTGACGAAACAGCCGCATCGACGGATACCACGGCGTATCGGCGCGTTCCTGCAACCAGCGCCAGTCCGGCACGTACGGCAGCAGGGTCCACACCGGGCAGTCCAATGCGCCAGCCAGGTGCGCGGGCGACGAGTCCACCGAGACCAGCACATCAAGCAGCGTAATCAGGGCGGCGGTGTCGTCGAAGTCATTGATGTCCTGGCTTGGCGACACCATCGCCATGCCGGTGGGCGGCTTGTCCGCCTGCGCCGCCGCCGCGCCTTTTTGCAGGCTGATGAAGCTAATTCCCGGTTGCGCCAGCGGCGCCAGATCGGCCAGTGTCAACGAGCGCTGCGCATCGTTCGGATGGCTGGGCCGCCCCGCCCACACCAGCCCGACCCAGGGCCGTGGCAAGCCCGCCAAGCGTGCGCGCCATCGCTCCACACGCAACGGGTCGGCGCGCAGGTACGCCGTGCTGGCCGGCAAGTCCGCCAGACGCAGCCCCAACGCCAGCGGCAGGCTCATCAATTCGCAATGCAAGTCGAACGCGGGCGGTATCGTGCCGGCGCGGATGATCTGGTCGAAGCCGCCACTGCGTTCGGCCAGGTCGTGGCAGGCATCGTTGATTTCCAGAATGATGCGCGCGCCGCTACGCTGACGCGCCCACGCCACCAGTTGCAAGAACTGGAACGTGTCGCCGTAGCCTTGCTCGTCATGAATCAGCAAGGTCTTGCCCGCAATGGGTTGCCCATCCCAGCGCGGCTTTTGCACATGGCGGCTACGCATCGCGGTGTGCGGCATGCGATAGCGGAAGCGGTATTCGCGCCAGCCCGCGTCATAGTCCCCTTGCAACAGCAGCAGCTCGGCCAGATCAAAGCGCGCGCCCGCATCCGTGGGCGTGGCGCGCACGATGCTTTCAAGTATCGCGCGGGCTTCGTCGGTGTGGCCCAACGGCCGAATGGCTTGCGCCAGCTGGCGCAGCAGCACGATGTTGTCCGCATCGTTCGCCAGCGCGTGTCGCAGCAACGATTCGGCCTCGGCGTAGCGGCCGGCAAGCTCGGCTCGCGCCGCTTCAATGCGCGCCAGATGCCGATGCCATTCCGGCGTCAACGGGTCGATCTCGATGGCGCGGCGAATGGCGGCCAGCGCTTCATCGTGGCGGGCCTGGTCATGCAAGGCCAACGCCAGGTTCCCCAGCGCCTGCGCGTAATCGGGGTCCAGTTCCAGCGCGTGCGCGTAGTGCTTCAGGGCCTGCGCGTTATCGCCCAGACGCTTGCACGTGTTGCCCAGATTGTTATGCGCCTGCGGGCTGTCGGGCATCAACGCGGCTACCCGTTGCAGGCATTCCAGGCTGGCGGCAAGCTGCCCCTGCTCTTGCAAGACTATGCCCAGATTGTTCCACCCTTCGGCCCCGTGCGGCTCCAGCGCCACCGCGCGCCGCGCCGCGTGTTCGGCTTCGTCCAGCAAGCCTTGCTGGCGGCATATTTCAGCCAGGTTGCTGTGGTAGGCGGCCGGCGCCAGCGGGGACCGGCATGCGGCGCGCAGGTGCTCAACCGCCACGTCCGCCCGCCCATACGCATGCGCGATCAGCCCCAGCAGATGGCGCGCGTCAGGCTGGTCCGGTACCGTGCCCAGCACCCGCAAGCAAAGCTGTTCGGCTTGCATGGCCTGGCCCGCCTGCCAATGCGCATAGGCCTGGCTCAGCGCGGCGGAGACGGTCAGGACGGGGACGTCGGCAGGGGTGTTCTGGTCCACGCGTTCAGGCCCACAGGGACAAGGTTGGGAAAGCAACATTATCTACGCCGACAGCCAAACGTTAAGCGTGAATGTCGTAAAGCGTGCCGCAACGCCGCGCCGGGCTTGGGTGTACGTGTCACACCGCAGAAATGCGCACAAAAATCCTTTGTTTTCCCCCGATTGGCGGGCTGGAACATCGAGTATTTATTGACCCGAAATTTCCCTACCCATCCCTGATCATTCCAAAAAACCCACGCATGGCCCGGCGCCGTGCGACGGGATTGCGCGCGTGAACGCGGCGGTCGCGCTTGACGGAATGCACGCCCCAAGAGCCCCGGAGGACCGCATTTTGAATCACATCTACCGATTGGTATGGAACCGCAAATTGCGCGTCTGGCAGGCCGCATCGGAACTGGCCTCGCAATCGCGCGGTGGCAGCTCGTCCGCGACCCGCAGCATCGCGACCAGCGCGCCGCCTTATGCGGCGGCGGCCGCCGTTGCGCTGGCGCTTGGATTGTCCAGCGTCAGCACGGCGGTTCAGGCCGAGTGCATTGAAGACCTCATCATCGTGACTTGCGAAGGCCTGGATCTGTCCAGCGACCCGGGTTATGCAAGCGCCTCGAACGTGCTGCATGTGCGGGTGGAGGAGAACGCCACCGTAGGCGTCGACCCGGCCCTGGGCGGCACGGCGATGCGGCTGAGCGGCGACAAAATCACGGTGAGCAATAAAGGCCGGATCGACGCCAATCTGTTCGGCCCTCCCGTGACGGCATCGTCGGGGCTGGTGATCGGCAACAGCAGCGGCAGGGGCAACGCGATCAGCGTCAGTAACCTGGCGACCGGGATACTGGCCGGCGTGAGCGGCATGGCCGACCCGCTTGTCGCCCTTCCCACCGTGCAGGGCATGGCGCTGGCCGTGCAAAACGGAACCGGCGGGCTCAGCCAACTGAGCAACGCCGGGATGATCCGCAGCGTTCCCATGATCGGCCAAATCGTCAACCCTACCGACTTGCCGGTGATCGCCGCGTATGGCGGCGGCCAGGTTCACTTTGTCAACGACACCACGGGGACGATCACCGGGCGTGTCGGTTTCCAGGCGTCCGGCACGCCGGGGCAAGGTCACCAGTTCGACAACGCGGGAACGATCGTGGGCGGCGTCTCGCTGGGCCAGGGCGGCAACAACACATTTACCGCAGTGACGGGATCGCTAGTGCTACGAGGCGTGGCCAGCGCGACTGCCGACACGACCGTCTCTGACACCCCCGGCCTGAGCTTTGCGCCCCCCGGCAAGATCGACGGCGGCACGGGTGCGGGCGACACGCTGGTGCTGCAAAACGTCTTGCCATCGGCCGGCACCGAGAGCGGCAATGGCGGCGTGGGCACAGCATCGGGCGACACCTACATCAACTTCGACAAGCTGCGCATCAATAGCGGCAGCTGGACGTTAAGCGGCGCGTTTCTGCCCAATGGCGGCAACGTGGAACTCAATGGGGGCCTGGCCACCCTTCAAGACGGCGGCGTGTTCGGCTCGGCGTCGATCGTGGCAAATGGCGGCGCACTGGCCGTCGGCACCGCCAACCAGACGATGAGCAACAACGTCCAGCTTGGCAATGCCGGGCTGCGCATCACGGCGGGCCAAGCCCTGACGCTGGCGGGCGACGTCTCGGGCGCGGGCGCGCTGAACGTCCAGGGCACCAGCTCCATCACGCTTGGCGGCACCAGCACCTACACCGGTGGCACCGCCATCGGCGCATCCGCCAGCCTGCAAGGCGACACGCGCAACCTGCAAGGCAATATCGCCAACGATGGCGCGCTGACGTTCCAGCAAGCCACCGCCGGCACCTATTCCGGTGTGCTGTCCGGCGCGGGCACATTGACCAAGGCAGGCGCGGGCAAGCTGACGCTGACCGGCGCAAACACCTATACCGGCGCCACCACCGTGGCAGCCGGCACCTTGGCGGTGGGCGCGGGCGGCACCCTGGGCAGCAGCGCCATCACCCTGGCCTCCGGAACCACGCTGGACCTGAGCACCGGCGGCAACCAGACGTTGACCACGCTTGCGGGCTCCGGCGCATTCGTGCAGTTGGGATCGGCAACGCTGACGCTGGACAGCCCCAACGACGCCGACTTTGGCGGCGTGATCTCCGGCGCGGGCGCGCTGGTCAAAGCGGGTTCGGGCAGGCAGACCCTTAGCGGCGCCAGCACCTTTACCGGCGGCCTGACCGTCAACGGCGGCACGCTGGCCTTGGGACCCGGGGGCAGCCTGCTTCCGGACTCCGCCGTCACGGTCAACACCGGCGCAACGCTGGATCTGACATCGGCCGCAAGCCAGCAACTGGCCTCGCTAAACGGCAACGGCGGCAACGTGCTGCTGGGTCTGAGCGCGATGGTGAATTCGGGTTCCTACGCGGGCTCGATCCAGGGCGCCGGCGGACTCGTCAAGGACGGGCCGGCAAGTCTCAACCTGAATGGCGTCAACACCTACACCGGCGACACGCTGGTCAACGGTGGCACGCTGATGGTCGGCTCCAGCGCGGCCAACAGCAGCGCCGCCGTCACCAGCAACATCACCGTGCGCAACACCGCTACGCTGGGCGGATTCGGGCAGGTCACCGGCAACGTAACGGTGGAATCCGGCGGCCGCCTGGCTCCGGGCGCGCTTGCCGGCGTGTTCACCGTCAACGGCAACCTGTCGATGGCGCAGGGGTCTCAGGCGCAATTCAGCCTGGGTGCACCGGGCGTCAGCCATAGCGTCAGCGTCAACGGCGACCTGCAATTGAACGGCGCGCAGTTGACCGTGCTGGATGCCGGCGGATTAGGCCTGGGCTTGTACCGCTTATTCGACTACACCGGCACATTGACCTTGAGTCATGGCGGCCTGGTCACTTCCACAGGCATGACGCTGCAAGCCCTTGCCGGTGCCAAGCAGATCAACCTGATCAACGCCACCGGCTTGTCGCTGAACCTCTGGAACGCCAACGGCTTGGCCAGCCCCACCCAGATGGGCGGCGGGTCGGGCGTCTGGTCGACCACCAGCGCAGTCTGGACGGACGCCACGGGCAGCCTGACCGCCGCGCGCTATCCGGCCGACGCCTTCGCCATCTTTGGCGGGGCTGCCGGCACGGTGACCGTCGATGACACCGGCGGCGCCATCACCGCCCAAGGCATTCAGTTCGCCAGCGACGGCTATCGGCTGACCGGTTCGTCGTTGGCGGTGACCGGCTCCACGCCCAGCGCGCCGGGCGAGATACGCGTGGGTAATGGCAGCCCGGCGTCGGCGGCGTGGACGGCCACCATCGACAACACCTTGACGGGCGTGGGCATCAACAAGACGGGCTTGGGCACCCTGGTGCTGAACGGCGCCAACACCTACACGCAACGCACGCAATTGACGGCCGGCACGCTGGAGGTTTCCACCGATGCCAACCTGGGCGCGCCCGGGGCCGGCCTGGACTTCCAGGGCGGCACGCTGCGCGTGACCGGCACCGCTTTTCAGAACACCGCGCGCAACATCACGCTGGGCACGGCGGGCGGCGGCTTCGATATCGCCGACGCGGGCAACACGTTCGTCCTGAGCCAGGCATTGACCGGCAACGGCAGCCTGGCCAAGCTCGGCGCGGGCACGCTGGTGCTGGGCGGCAGCAATACCTATGTCGGCGGCACCTCGGTGCAAACGGGCACCTTGCAGGTGGGCGACGGCGCGGTAGCGGGCAGCATCGCCGGCAACGTCGCGGTGGCAAGCGGCGCAACGCTTATGTTCAAGCGCAGCGACCGCGTGGCCTTCAATGGCGACATCACCGGCGCGGGCCAGTTACGCCAAAGCGGCACGGGCACGCTGGTGCTGACCGGCCAAAACTCGCTGGCAGGCGGCGCCTACATTGACGCCGGCACGCTGCAAGTGGGCGACGGCGGCACCACCGGCTGGGTCACCGGCAACATCGCCAACCAGGGCAGCTTGGTGTTCAACCGATCGGACGACACGGTCTACAGCGGCACGCTGTCCGGTGCGGGCGAGACCCGCAAACTGGGCGCGGGCACGCTGGCCATGGCGGGCGACAGCAGCGCCTACACCGGCGCCCTGCAACTGTCTGCCGGCGCCTTGCAGGTGGACGGCAAGCTGGGTGGCCGCGTGCAGGCCCTGGCGGGCACCACGCTGTCGGGCACCGGCACCTTGAACAACGTCACGATCGGATCAGGCGCCACGCTGTCGCCCGGCAACGCGGCCACCCCGCTGGGCAGCATGAACGTCGCGGGCGACCTTACCTTCAAGCCGGGCGCGACCTACCGCGTGGCGACGGCCGCCAACGGCCAGAGCAGCAGCGTGCGTGTCGCGGGCACGGCCACGTTGAACGGCTCAGTCGTGCAAGTGGGTGAAAACGGCAACTACGCGCCCTCCACCACCTACACCATTCTTGCCGCCAACAATGGCGTGCAGGGACGCTTTGACACCGTCTCCAGCAACCTGGCCTTTCTGACGCCGTCCTTGTCCTACGACGCGAATCGCGTGGACCTGGTGGTGAAGCTGAAGGAAGTGCCGTCCGAAGGCGGCGGTGGCGACAACGGCAATGGCAATGGCAATGGCAATGGCAATGGCAATGGCAATGGCAATGGCGGCGGTGGCGACAACGGCAACGGCGGGGGCACGCGCCCCATCGAATTCGCCGATGCCGCCGTCACCGGCAATCAGCGTGGCGTGGCGCGTGCGTTGCAAAGCCTGCCGGCCAACAGCGCGCTGTATCAGCACATTCTCAACCTGCCCAACGGCGCGCCGCCCGCGGCGTTCAACGCGCTGTCCGGCGAAGCGCATGCCAGCACGGTGTCGGTGCTGCAAAACGTGACGGGCGCGTTCACGCAGATGCCGATGGCGCGGCTGCACGCCAACCTCAATGCCGGGCAGATTCCCGGCGCGCCCACTGCCCAGTTGGGCCTGGGCGACGCCGCCTCGCTGCCGCAGTCCGCCGCACAACCGCTGTGGGCACAGGTGTTCGGAAAATGGACCACGCTGGACGGTGACGGCAATGCGGCCAAGACCACGCAATCCGATGCCGGCGTGACCATCGGCGGGGACGCGGCGGTAGGCGGCGGTTGGCGCCTGGGCGGCGCGGTCGGCTACGCGAACAGCGACAGCCGCACCCGCGACCGTGCGTCCAGTGCTGACACCGACAGCTACAGCATCGCCGTCTATGGCGGCAAGGCGTTCGAGGCCGGGGCCGGCAAGATCAATCTGAGTCTGGGCGCCGCCTATACCTGGCACGAGGTGGACACGCGCCGCAGCACCGCCGCCGCCGGGCTGAACCAGACGCTAAAGGCCAACTACGGCGCCAGCACCGGCCAGGTCTTCACGGAACTGGGCTACGCCGTGCCCGTGCACGACCGTCTGACGCTGGAGCCTTTCGTGGCCGCCAACTACAGCGACCTGCACACGCGCGGCTTTTCGGAATCGGGCGGGGACGCGGCGCTGCGCGGCCAGAGCAGCCGCAACGACGTCACCACCACCACCGTCGGGCTGCACGCGCTGACTACGTTCGATAGCGCGGGCGCACGCGGCTACGCGCGGGGCACGCTGGGCTGGCGCCATGCGTTCGGCGACTTGAACCCGGCCAGCGTGCTGGCGTTTGCCCAAGGCGGCGACACGTTCACGGCAACCGGCGCGCCCGTGGCCCGCGACGCGGCCGTGGTGGAAGTGGGCGTGGGAATTGACGTCAGCAAGCGCACCACGGTGGGCGTCAGCTACGGCGGTCAATTCGGGGACGGCAACCGGCAGAACACCGGCACGCTGGATGTGCGCTACCGGTTTTAAAAAACGACCGGCGTTACGCGAAGTACGCGGCCGATCCGTGCGAGGCGCCGGCCGTGTTCTGGCGCAGCGGGGCAGCCAGGTCGTCCGCGTCGCTGCGCAGACGCGCCGGGCGCGCGGGCGCGGCGGCTACCGTGGGCGCCGCCGGGGCGGGGGCCAGGCGGCGTACGGCTGCCAGCACCTCGGTCGGCTCGGCCGGCTTGCGCAGGTAGACGGCATAGCCTTCGCAGGCCTGGTCGACCTCGTATTCCGGCCGGCCGCTCAACACGACCACGGGGGTGTCGCACAGGTAGGCGTTTTCGCGCATGGCGGTTAGCAGCGCGCCGCCGTGCATGCCGGGCATGGAAAAGTCGGTGATGACCACGTCGGGACGCACGGCCAGCATCTGTTGCAGCGCCGTCAGTCCGTCGGTGTGGCCCGTTACGTCGTAGCCTTCGTCGCCAAGGAATTCGCTCAACAGCTCGATCAGCGTCGGCTGATCATCGACAACAAGAATCTTCGTCATGGTGTTCAATGCCGCCTGGCGCGGCGTTCGTATGTTTGGCCGCCCAGGCTGGTTCGCCGGCGCCCATTGTTGGGGCGGCATGGCGATAAGGGGCGGGAAATGTGCCTCGCGTCGTTTCTCGACTTTCGGCGCTTTCAAGCGTACGCAAAAGAGGATGGCGGGCTGTATAAGGCGGAATCCTAGGGCATGCCGCTCGTTCATGTATGAAGGAATTGTATCGGGACGAAACGACGCTCGGTCGGCACGCCGGCCGCGCGGCTTTTCCCAAACGCGGCGTAAGCCCGGCGCGCGCCCTTGGTAGCATTCCACCCTTGGCCGGCGCCTTGCACGCACGCGCGGGTTCTTCAGGATGCTTATATGGTTGGTGCCCAGGTTCGAATCACCCTGTCGTTGATTGCCCCTACCCTGGTGGTGGTTTTCGCCATTACATTTGTTGGCATTTGGTGCGCCTTCCGGCATCGCACCTATCTTCTGTATCTGGCGGCGGGCTGCGGGCTGTTCGCCGCCGGCGCAATGTCGCAGATCCTGTACCTGCCGCGCGACTCGGGCGCCAACGCGCTGGTGTCCGGCATGCTCTACATCACCGCCGTGTGCGCGGCCACGCAGGGCATCCTGAACCGCGTCGGCCGGGGGCTGCCCTGGCGTGCGTACCTGGCCTTTTGCGCCGCCATCCTGACGGCGCTTTGGTACTTCTTTTATATCGACCGCAACCTGCTGGTGCGCGTCTATGTCCTGAACATCGGCATCGGCGCCCTGCTGACCATGGCCGCATTGCGCATGCGCCGCGCGTCCGCCGGACGCCGCATCGACACCGCCTTGTTCGTGGTGCTGCTGGCGTTTGGCCTGCATTTTTTTCCGCGCACGTTGCTCAGCATCGGCACGCACGCGCCCAACGGCCCGCTGGCGTTTGCGGATTCCCCGTTCTGGCAGTGGTTGCAGTTGTCGCTGGCCGTCTTCAGCGTAGGGCTGGCAATCACGCTATTGCTGGCGGTGGCCGCCGACACCATCGACGAAGTGCGGCACGAAGGCGAGAAAGACTGGCTGACGGGTTTGCTCAACCGCCGAGGCTTCGAGACCCGCATGCGTCCCTTCGAACAGGGCCGCCACGAACCGGCCGCATTGGTGGTTGGCGATGTCGATCACTTCAAACGCATCAACGACCAATACGGCCACAGCGGCGGGGACGCAGTGTTGAAAGACGTGGCGCGGGCGCTGACGTTGTCCGTGCGCAAGCGCGACCTGCTGGGGCGCATCGGCGGCGAAGAGTTCGCCATTTATTTGCCGGCCACCGACTTCCAGGAAGCGGTGCATTGCGCGGAGCGGCTGCGGGCCTTTGTCGCCGACACCGTACGCGCGCCGGACGGGACATCGCCTGTGACGATGAGCCTGGGCGTGGCGGCAGCGACCGCGGCCGACAACTGGCAGTCGCTATTCCAGCGCGCGGACGAAAAGCTGTATGCCGCCAAAAGAGCAGGCCGCAACCAGGTCGCCGCTTGACGGTACGGCTCGGATCGGACGCGTGCCTTGATGCACGCTTTTATGTCGTCGCCCGGGCGCCGCGCCGCCGCTCTGGGCACGATGCTTGCTGACAGCCGCGCGCGTCATTGCCACCGCACAAGGAACCGCCATGCCCCGCCTACGTCCCGGCGCTGAAATTCAAAAAATGTTGAACGGCGATCTCTACGATCCCACGGACCCCGACATCCAGGCCGAGCAGGCCGCCACCAAAGCCTGGATGGCGGCGTACAACGCCGCCCTGGCCGCGCCCGCCGCCCAGCGCCACGCGCTACTGTGCGAACGCTTCGGCACCGTAGGACGCGGCGCGGTGGTACGGCCGCCGTTTCATTGCGACTACGGATGCAACATCCACCTGGGCGCCAACGTCTTCATGAATTTCAACTGCGTCATCCTGGATGTGGCCGAGGTCCACATCGGTGACGGCACTCAGATCGGCCCCGCCGTACAGATCATGACGGCGGACCACCCGCGCGAGGCGGACGCGCGCGCGGCCGGCCTGGAATTCGGGCGGCCCATCCGCATCGGCGGCAATGTGTGGATCGGCGCCGGCGCTATCCTGCTGCCCGGCATCACGGTGGGCGACAACGCGATCATCGGCGCGGGCAGCGTCGTCACGCGTGACGTGCCCGCGTCGGCCACGGTGGCGGGCAACCCGGCGCGGCCCATCGACCGTTAAGCCTGCCCGATTGATCCTGCGACGCGGCCCATCGGCCGTTAAGCCTGCCCGCTTAGTCCTGCGGCGCGTCGCGGAACGATCGCTGGTGCGCCGGCCCGCCCGCCGCGCTCAGGTTGTAGGCGGTATTGACCAGCCCGATATGGGAAAACCCCTGCGGGAAATTGCCGACCAGCCGCTTGCGCGCGACGTCGTATTCCTCGGCCAGCAAGCCCAGGTCATTGCGCAACGACAGCAGGTGATCGAACAAACGATGCGCGTCATCGAGCCGGCCCTGCATGATGTAGGCGTCGGCCAGCCAGAAACTGCATGCCAGAAACGCGCCTTCATCGCCCGGCAGGCCGTCGTCGCTATGCTCGGTGGAATATCGCAGTACCAAGCCGCCGCGCAGCAGTTCCTGCTCGATGGCCTGCACGGTGCCGGTCACTCGCGGATCGTCCGGCGGCAGGAAACCCACCTGCGGAATCAGCAGCAGGCTCGCATCCAGCGCCGTGCCGCCGTAGTACTGCACAAACGTATTGCGCTGGGCGTCGTAGCCGTTCGTGCAGATGTCTTCCCGGATCTCGGCCGCCAGCGCGCGCCACCGATCCACCGGCCCTTCCAGACCGAAGCGTTCGCACGATTTCAACGTGCGATCCAGCGCCACCCAGCACATCAGCCGCGAATGCGTGAACGCGCGCGGCGGCCCGCGCATTTCCCAGATCCCGTGATCGGGCTTGCGCCACAATTGCTCCAGCGGTTTGAGCAGCACCTTTTGCATGCGCCATGCTTCGGCCAGCGGCGCCAGCTCCGCCACCCGCGCGGCGTGCAGCGTTTCGATCAGTTCGCCATAAACGTCCAGCTGCATCTGCCCCGCCGCCGCATTGCCCAGCCGCACCGGCGCGCTCTTCTCGTAGCCCGGCAACCACGGAATATCGTGTTCGGGCAACCAGCGTTCGCCCGCAATGCCATACATGATCTGCAACTGGTTCGGATGCCCGGCCGCCGCGCGCAACAGCCATTGCCGCCACGCCTCGGCTTCTTCGCGATAGCCGGCATTGAGCAGCGCATACAACGTCAGCGCGGAATCGCGCAGCCAGCAATGGCGATAGTCCCAATTACGGGTGCCGCCCAATTGCTCGGGCAGCGACGTGGTGGGCGCGGCCACAATGCCGCCCGTAGGTTGGAACGTCAGCAGCTTCAGCGTGATCAGCGATCTGACCACCGCATCGCGCCGCCGCCCCGGCCCGTTTTCCCAGTGGCAGCGCTTGGCCCACTCCTGCCACCAGGCAATCGTGCGGTCCATGCTTTCCATGCGATCGGGCACAAAATGCGGCGTCTTGTGCGAGCGGTGGTAAGACAGGGTGAACGGCACCGTCTCGCCCTGGCGCACCCGGAATTCGGCCACGCTTTTCATGTCGCGCCCTTGCAGCGGCACAGCCGTGTGCAGCTCGACGGCATCCGGCCCCGCGATGGCGCTAAGACCGTAATCGCGCCGCCGCACCCAGGGCACCGCCTGCCCGTAGTTAAAGCGCAGCGTCAGCTCCATGTGCATGTCCACCTGCCCGGACTCGCACTGAACAATGCGCACCACGTCCACCCGCTCTTCCTCGTCGCTAAGCGGCATGAAGTCGTACACGCGCACCACCCCGTCCGGGGTTTCGTGACGCGTTTCCAGTACGGCGGTGTCGGGCAGATAGCGGCGCGTGCTGGTGTGGCCCGCGCCCTCTGGCGCCAGCAACCAGCGCCCGTGGCTGTCGTCCCCCAGCAAGGCGGCAAAGCAGGCCGGGGAATCGAAATGCGGCAAACATAACCAGTCGATCGAGCCGTCGCGCGCCACCAGCGCGGCCGACAGCATATTGCCGATCAGGCCATAGTCCTCGATGCGTTTGGACATGGCCTAGCCCGCCCCGCGAAAGCCGGGGTATAGCGTCATGCCACCATCGACGAACAAGGTCGAACCCGTGACGTAATCGGAGTCGTCGCTGGCCAGCCACGCCACGGCGCGCGCCACGTCCTCGGGTTCGCCGATGCGCCCGTAAGGAATCAGCTTCAGCAACGATTCCAGGGCTTGCGGCGTGTTCCACGCGGGCGCGTTGATGGGGGTGCGGATGGCGCCCGGCGCCACGGAATTGACGCGTATCTTCATCGGCGCCAACTCTTGCGCCAGCGACTGCATCAGCAACGACACGCCGCCCTTGGACGCCGCGTAGTTCGCCTGAAAGGCCCACGGAATCACTTCGTGCACCGAACTGATGAAGACGATTTTCCCTGCGGCCTCATCCGGCGCCGGAGCAGGCTGCCGGTTCAGGAACGCGCGCGCCGCCGCGCGGGCGCACAGGAACTGGCCGGTCAGGTTGGTGTCGATCACCTTCTGCCACTGCGCCAGCGTCATGTCCTGAATGGCGGCCGGCTGCTCGATGCCGGCGTTGTTGACCAGGATGTCGACCCCCTGAAAATGTTCTGCCGCGACGCTGAACAAGTGCTCGACATCGTCTTCGCGGCTGATGTCGGCCGCCGCCGCCACCGCCAGGCCGCCCGCGTCGACGATCTGATGCACAACATCCAGGCCGCGCCGCTCGGAGTCTTCGTTGGGCCGATGGTTGACCACCACCCGCGCCCCCGCCGCCGCCAGTTCCAGCGCAATACCGCGCCCGATCCCTGAATTGGCGCCGGTGACAATTGCCACGCGCCCGGACAGATCTACCGCATGCCGCATGCTGCTCTCCTTGAGGCGGGCAGGTTCGGGCCGATGCCGGATGAACCCGCTTGCGCCGCTGTCGATAGCCAGACGCCAGCTTAGTCCCGGAGCGGCGTGCGCATCAACCGCCCCGAATAACCGCCGCGCGATAGCCGTCCGTCACGTGGCGTCGCGCGCCACGAACTCGCGCAGCCATTGACGGATGATGGTCGTGTGCCGCGCCTCGGCCGCTTCGGCTTCGCGCGATTGGGCCGCCAGGTCGTCATGGCCCTGCTGCTCGGCCAGCTCTGTCAGCAGTTCCCATGAGGCGTGGTCCGTCAGTTCAGCGGTCAGCAACGCTTCCAGGCCCTGCGAAATGCTGGTGCGCGGGTCGGTCAACACCTGCACCAGGCCCAGCGAGGCCATCGCGCTCGCATCGGCGCCGGGCGTTTGCGCGGTGGGGTCCGCGCCCAATTTTTCGATGATGTCGACCAGCATGTGAAAGTGCGCCTCTTCCTCGTCACGAATCTTGATCAGGTCGGTGCGCAGGCCGGTGTTGCGGTCATCGCGGTCGGCCTCGACCTTGACCAGCATGGCTTCGTACAGACGCACGCCCGACCGCTCGTACGCCGCGCGCTGCCCCAGCTTGTCGATCAGCACCTCCGGATTGCGGCCGGTCAGCTTGCCGGCAACCGTGGTCAGCACGCCCTTGCCCGTGGCGGGCACCGGCACCGACCCCAACTGCCCGGCCGACACGATAGCCGCGGTGCGCTGCGCGACGGCTGCCTGCATGCCGCCGGGCGAGGGGCCCTGATCGAGCGCGAACTTCACTTGCATCGGCCCCTGCACGGGTGCCATCTGCATGCCGGTGCGATTCATCCCGGTCTTGGTCGCTTTGTCCATGGTTGGCTCCTTATTGCCGCGGGCGTTCGGCACGCTGGTTCAGTTCGGTGCCCGGCGTCCATACGTAGCCGGCGGACACCATGCTGCTGGGCGACCCCGCCGCATTCAGAATGCCGCGCGCTTGGATCGACGCCTGGCTTTCCTGGTCGCCCGGCACGTAGGCCGTGCCCTTGGCGCGCAAGCCCGTTTCCTTGGCCAGCACGGCGCGCACAAAGTCGCGCTGCGGCGCAAACTTCAACGGCGACGGAATGACCGACCCCAGCACCTCTTCCGGGTCGCGCCGCTCGATGTCCTTGAACAGGTTTTTCACCATCGACAGATGGCCCAGTTCGTAGTCCAGGAAGCGTTCCCAGATCGCCTTGATCCTGGGATTCGTTTCCTGCTCCACACAGCTGTAATAGGTGAAGACTTCCGTGGCTTCGTGGATGAGTAATTTTTCCAACAACGATTCATCCGGGTCCTGCAACGACCCATACTGCGTCACGTGCTGCTCTTCCACTGACGCGATCTCGGCGTACAGCTGGCGCGCCAGCGGGTCGGCAAACAAGGGTCCGATGTTCATGTAGTAGTCGTGCGTCTGGTATTCCGCCGCCGTGATCAACGTCGCGTGCATCTTGGTCAACAGCGCCGCCTGCTGGCGCTGATACGAATGCCTGACGTCGTCCTCGGGTGCGCGATGCTCGTCGACGGTGGGCCGACCCGGCACGATATCGGTATAGCCCTGAAGAATGTTGTTGGCGTCCTTGCCTTCCAGCCGGTCCAGCATCGCGCTATAGCGGTACAGGTGGTCAAAGTCTTCCAGCAGGCCGTAGCGATAGCTTTGCGCCTGATACGGGTCCGGCTCGGCTTGCGCCACCGCCGCCGTCACTTCAATGGCCACCTGCTCGTACGCGATGGTGGTCTCAAGCGGCGAATGGTCGGCCGACAGCAGCCAGTTGATCATCGTGGCCTGATGCTGCTCAACCCGCCGCAACTGCGCCAACGGCACGCGCAGCGGCTCGTTGAAGCGGCTGGCAATATGCTTGAGCCGCAACGCATCCAGCTCCAGCCCGTTCAGCAAGATGATCCGCACGCGCGTGAACGCATCATCGTCCAACTTGCTGATCGGCTTGCCGGCCATTTCCGCCCAGGTGAATCGCTGCTTGTCCAGCGGCACCCCGGCGTTGTCCCATAAGTTGTTGATCATGCCCATATCGGCCTCCACGAAAACCACAAGGGGCAGCAAACTGCGTGCCCGCACGGCAAATTTTTTAAGGCTGCGGCGCGGTCGGCGGGAACGGTGATTGCTGTAGGTGCAGCCCCAGGCAACGCTCTGCCTGACACCTTTTTCGGAGAACGACATGGACACGACCTCCCGGCCATCCAACGACCACTTGAACGACTGGCTGCGCGACGCGCACGCGATGGAAGAACAGGCAGAGACCATGCTGTCCAGCATGCTGTCGCGCATCAAGAACTACCCGGAACTGAGCCAGCGCATTTCGCAGCACATCGAAGAAACTCGCGGCCAGCAGGCCGTGGTCAAGCGCTGCCTGGAACGGCGCGGACAGGACAACTCCACGATGAAAGACATGGCCGGCAAGGCGATGGCAACGTTTCAGGGTTTCTCGGGCGCGCTGGCCTCGGATGAAATCGTCAAGGGTTCGATGTTCAGCTTTTCCTTCGAGAATCTGGAAATCGCCGCCTACAAGAACATCATCGAAGCCGCGCGTTACGTGGGCGACACGGAAACCGCCGTCGAATGCGAGCGCATCTTGCAGGAAGAGATCGCGATGGCGCAGTGGCTGGAAAAAAATACCGGCGCGGTGGTGCGGCATTTCCTGATGCTGGCCGACGAACCCGACGCCACGGCCAAGCGCTAGCGCCGGACCGCCACGGACATGGACGCCCGCTCTGCCCCGCGTATGACGCGTATAACGCGTATGTCGATGTTCAGGCGCTGCATGTGGACGTTCCTGGCGGTGGCGGGTATTGCCGCCTTCTACCAGGGCTGGTTGCTGTTGCATGCGCACCATCCGCTGGTGGGCGACGCCCTGCTGGGCGGCCTGGCCGCCGCCGCCGCGACCGCGTTGGGCACCTTGCCCATCTTGTTCTGCAAGACGCTTTCCGAGCGGACGCAAGACACCATGCTGGGCTTTGGCGCGGGCATCATGCTGGCCGCCAGCGCCTTTTCGCTGGTGCTGCCCGCGCTGGGCGCGGCGGCTGACCTGGGCCTGGGGCGCTGGGCCGCCGGCCTGACGGTCGGCGCCGCCATTTTGCTGGGCGCGGGCGCACTGATGCTGGCGGACCAGCGCATCCCGCACGAACATTTCATCAAAGGCAAGGAAGGCAAGGACGCGCGCGCCATGCGCCGCGCCTGGCTGTTCGCCTTCGCCATCACCTTGCACAATCTGCCAGAAGGGCTGGCGATTGGCGTGGGCTACGCAGGCAACGACGCCATGCGCGCCAGCGCCCTGGCGCTTGGCATCGCCATCCAGGACGTGCCCGAAGGCCTGGTCATCGCCATCGCGCTGCGGGCGGCGGGTTATTCGCGCGCGTTCTCGGCGGCGCTGGGCGCGGCATCCGGCCTGGTCGAACCGGTGGGCGCCGTGCTGGGCGCGGCGCTGGTCGGCGGATCAGCGCAGCTGCTGCCCTGGGGCCTGGGCTTCGCGGCAGGCGCGATGCTGTTCGTCATCAGCCACGAAATCATTCCGGAATCCCACCGCAAGGGCCACGAAGCCTGGGCCACGGGCGGGCTGATGCTGGGCTTTGTGCTGATGACGTTGCTGGATACGGCGCTGGGCTAGTGCCACGGCACGTTGCCGGCGCATCGACGTGGCCGCCGGACCGATCACTCCGGCATCCGCGGATAGGCATCGAAGGTGTCTTTCACCAATTCGCGCAGCCACACAATTGCCGGGTCCTGGTGAAAGCGCGGGTGCCAATGCTGGCGCAATGCGAAAGACGGCAACGGCATCGGCGGCTCCAATACCCTGACGGAGCCATAGCCGGCAAACACATTGCCCAGTTCCTGCGGCACGGTCGCGATCAGGTCGGGATGCTGGTCGATCAGCAACGGCACCACGACAAAGTGCGGGGTCGACAAAAAGATGTGCCGGGTGATGCCTTGCTCTTCAATGGCGCTGTCATAAGCTTCGGACGATCGCCCTGCCAGCGTCACGACGATTTGCGGCATGCGTTGAAACTGCTCCAACGTCATGACATCGCCCACCTCGGTGTTCTTGACGCTGACCAACGTCACGAACCGATGCATGAACAGCTGCTGCTGAAACAGGCCAGACGGCGCGGCGCGCAGCGAGCCCAGCACCAGGTCCACTTCGCCCGAAGCAAGCAAGGGTTCTATCTGCGCGACCGGCACCTGTCGCGAGCGCAGCGTGCAATGCGGCGCCAGCTTTCGCAGCCGCTTGATCAGCGGCGGCAGGAACACCAATTCGCCCATGTCCGTCATGCATAGCGTGAACGCACGCCGCGCCACGGCAGGGTCGAACTGTGCTTGCGACAACACCTGCGAGCGAATGGTGGCCATCAGGTCCAGCATCGTGGGCGCCAGGCTCTCGGCCTTGGGCGTGGGCAGCATCCCCTGCCCTGTCTTGACGAATAGGGGGTCGTCAAAGAAGTCGCGCAGCCGATTCACCGCGTGACTCATTGCGCTTTGCGACAACCCCAGTTGCTCGGCTGCGCGTGTCACGCTGCGCTCGCGTAGCAGGCCGTCGAATACCGCCAGCAGATTCAGGTCCAGCTTTTCGTTATGCATGACGTGCATTCTCACTATTCGAGCAATGACATTGACGCATATTCCGCGCCTGCCTATCTTGATGTCAAGCGCCGCGCAGATCGGCGTTCCACACCAAGGAGACAAATCTTGATAACCCGCTTACGCCTCACAACCGGGGCGCTGCTTTCTTGCGCCTTGCTTTCCAGTGGCCCTGCCCTGGCCGACATCAACGTCGGGATAGTGCTGTCGCTGACCGGCCCCGCCGCATCGCTGGGCGGCCCCGCCAAAAACGCGGTTGACCTGTTGCCCCGCGAACTGGATGGCGAACCCATCCGCTACATCGTCCTGGACGATGCATCCGACACCACACAGGCCGCGCGTGCGTTCCGTCGGCTGGTCGACGAGCACAAGGTGGACGTCATTCTGGGCACGTCCGTTACGCCGTCGACCCTGGCGCTTGTACCTATCGCGCAGGAAAAAGAAGTGCCGTTGCTGAGCCTGGCGGCCAGCGTGAAGATCGTGGAACCGATGGACGCGCAGCGGCGCTGGGTGTTCAAAGTGATCCAGAATGAAAACCTGATGGTCGCCGCCACCCTTGCCCACATGAAGGCCAACGGCTTCAAAACGCTGGGCTACATCGGCTTTGCCGACGCCTACGGCGACAGTTGGCTGGCCGAGGCCCGCAAGCAGGCGGCACCGGCCGGCATCGAGGTGGTCGCCAGCGAACGCTATGTAAAAACCGACACCAGTGTCACCGCGCAGACCTTGAAATTGATGGGCGTGCGACCCGACGCGGTGCTGGTGGCGGCATCCGGCACGCCCGGTGCGTTGCCGCAAAAGTCCCTGCGCGAACGCGGCTACCAAGGCGCCATCTACCAGACTTACGGCATTGCCAACCGCGAATTCCTGCGCATCGCGGGCAAGGAGGCTGAAGGCGCCTTGTTCGCCGTCGGCCCGGTAGTGGTGGCAAGCCAGCTGGACCCGGCCAACCCGATACGAGCGGTTGCCATGGATCTGACCCAACGCTATGAAACCGCTTATGGCAAGGATTCCATGTCGGTTTTCGCGGCCAATGCGTGGGACGCCGGCCTGGTGCTGCAACCCGCGTTAAAGACCGCGCTACGCAGCGCCAAACCTGGCACGGCTCAGTTCCGCATGGCGCTGCGCGACGCGTTGGAAAGCACGCGGGACGTGGTCACTTCGCAAGGCATAGCCACCATGTCGCCGAGCGATCACGTGGGCTACGACGCACGCGCCGCCGTCATGGTGCAGATCAAGAACGGCGCATGGCGCTACGTGCAATAGGAGATTGCGATGTTCGTGAAAAATACCTGGTATGTGGCGGCGTGGGACAAGGAAGTCACGGCGGACGGCCTGTTCTCGCGCACGTTGATCGGCGTGCCCGTGTTGATGTATCGCGACAGCACCGGCACGTTGGTGGCGCTGGAAGACCGCTGCTGCCACCGCGGCGCGCCGCTGTCCATGGGGCGGCGCGAGGGAGACTGCGTGCGCTGCATGTATCACGGGTTGAAGTTCGACGCCTCGGGCGCCTGTGTCGAAGCCCCGGCCCAAGCGCGCATACCGCCACAAGCCCGCGTCAATACCTTTCCCGTCGTCGAGCGCAACCGATGGATATGGATCTGGATGGGCGACCCCGAGCGCGCGGACGCTGCGCTTATTCCCGACACCCAATGGCTGGATCACCCCGACTGGCGCAGCCTGGACGGCTACATCCACTACGACGTCAACTATCTGCTGATCGCCGATAACCTGCTGGACTTTTCGCATCTGCCCTTCGTGCATCCGACCACGTTGGGCGGCGGTGAAGACTACGCGGCGGTAGCGCCCAAGGTGGAACGCCTGCCGGACGGCGTGCGCATTACGCGTTGGACGATGAACACCGAAGCGCCCCCGTTTGCGGCCAAGGTCAAGAACTGGCCCGGCCGGGTCGACCGTTGGAACATCTATAACTTCACCGTTCCCGGCATTCTCATCATGGACTCGGGCATGGCGCCCACCGGAACGGGCGCACAGGAAGGCCAGCGGGTAGACGCCGCCGAGTTCCGCGGGTGCCAGGCGCTGACCCCGGAAACGGCAACGTCCACGCACTATTTCTTCGCGCATCCGCATAACTTCGCCATCGACCGCCCGGAGGTCACGGCGTCCATCCACCAAAGCGTGGTCACCGCCTTTGACGAAGACCGCGAGATCATCACCGCGCAGCAGCGATCATTGTCCCTGGCGCCGGACTTCAAGATGGTGCCGTTGGCCATTGATGCGGCGCTGTCGCAATTTCGCTGGGTGGTATCGCGGCGGGTGCAGGAAGAGCAACAGCTTGCCCCCACCGTGATTCCGATCGCGACCGCGCCGGAGGCCGCTTGACATGCAGCCGCTGATTGTCTGCCGCATCACGCCCGAAGCGCAGGGCGTTGTCAGCCTGTTGCTGCGCGATAAAGACGGCGCCAATCTGCCCGCCTACGAGCCCGGCGCCCATATCGACGTGGATCTGGGCAACGGGATGACACGTCAATATTCCCTGTGCGGCGATCCGGCGCAATGCGACGAGTACCGCCTGGGGGTCGGGCTGGCCGTTGACTCCCGGGGCGGATCGCGCCGCATCCATGACACGCTACGCGAGGGCGACACCTTGCACGTCGGTGCGCCGCGCCAACTATTCGGTTTACATGCGCAGGCGACGTCGCACGTGTTTATCGCCGGCGGGATCGGCATCACCCCTTTCCTTGGCATGATCCTTGCCTGCGAGCGGCGCAAAGAGCCCTGGACCTTGCTTTACTGCGCCCGCGGCCGGGCGCATGCCGCCTTCTTGCACGAGCTGGCCGAATACGGCGACCGGGTCACCCTGCACATGGACGACGAACGGGCCGCGCGCTGCGATGCGCCCTCCTATGTTGAAAAAGTCGCCCGGCCCGGGTCCCATGTGTATTGCTGTGGGCCATCCTCTTTGATGGATGCCGTGGGCCAGGCCTGCGTGCAGCTGGGAATTGCCCCGTCGAATTTCCACACCGAGCGATTCTCGGCATCGCCCACGCCCACGCCCGTGCCTGGCCCAGCGCAACCCGGCGCCGATGCCTTCACCGTGGTGCTAGCCAAATCCGGTGGCCGCTATGTGGTTCCCGCCGGCAAGTCACTGCTGGAAGTGCTGGAAGAAGCAGGCATCGCGTGGCCAAGCTCGTGCCGCGAAGGGCTGTGCGGCAGTTGCGAGGCGCCGGTGCTGTCCGGGGCTATCGATCATCGCGATTACGTCCTGAGCGATGCGCAACGCGCCGAGCATCGCTGCATGATGGTCTGTGTGTCGCGGGCGGCCGGCACGGTCGAACTGGATATCTGACGGCGGCATCGACACAACCGAACCGTCGCAGGCCGCCCCGGCCGTGCCGCTTGCCCATGCCATAACGCTTATGGCGGCCTCAGCTTTATTCATTGGGCGCTAATGCCGTCCCTGCCCATAATCGTCGACAAGTTCCATGGCGTTGCCTGCCTGGGCCCTGTTCGACGATGCACGGGCCGGCTTGGCGTGGGCAACCCATCAATCTTCTGCACAAGGACCCGCAGCATGCCCAAACTGACCAAGGCTGTCTGGCAATACCGGCTGGACAAGATGACCGCGATGATGGACGACCTGGCGGTTGACGCCATTGTTTTCACGTCGGCGGATTTTTTTCAGTTCGCCACTAACTTCCATACCGACGTCCTGCCCTGGGAACGCCCGATCTTTGCCGTGGTGCCGCGCAACGGCACACCGTTTTTGGTGATGAACGAGTTGTCCACGCATCACATGCGCTTTTCGCAGGACCAGGGCAAGGTCTGGATCACCGATATCACTTACTACGCCGAGCACCCGCGCGTGACCAACCGGCTGCCGCTGATCACGCAGTTACCGGAGGTGCTGGCGGCGCGCCTGAAATCGGCCGGGCTGGCGCGTTCACGCATCGCCGTTGAGGGCGGCAGCCCGGTACTGGCGGCGGTCGGCCGGTTGCTGCCCGAGCTGGTGCTGCGCCCCGCCACGCCCGAATGCCGGTCGCTGCGCTGGCAAAAGCACGAAGAAGAACTGGCCGTCATGGCGGCGGCGGCGTCCATCTCGGATTGGATTCAGGACCGTTACCGCGAGAACATTCGCCCGGGCCGTCTGGTTCAAGAACTGGACTTCGCCATGGCGTCGCTGTTCGTGCAGGAAGCGGCCGAACGCTTTCCCGGCGAGCAATTCGAGGTGATTCGCTGCTGGACGTTGAGCGGTCCGGCGTCCGCGTCCCCGCATGGTGACGGCGCGTCCTGCGGCGCGCGTATCAAGGAAGGCGACGTGCTGGTCAACATCGTCATCCCGCGTCTGAATGGCTTGACCATCGAAAACGAACGCACCTGGTTCTGCGGCACGCCCTCGGCCGAACAGACCCGGCTGTGGTCGGCGGCCAAGGCGGCCAACGAGGCAGCCATCGACGCCGCGCGCACCGGCAACCCGGTCTGCATGATCGACGCGGCCGCGCAAGCCGAAATCGAAAAAGCCGGCTACGCCGACTTCATCCGCCATCGCACGGGGCATGCGGTGGGCATCATCCATCATGAGTATCCCGAAGACATGGCGTTCTGCCAGCGCCCGCTGCTGGACAACGAGGTGTACTCGGCCGAACCCGGCATCTACGCCTATGGCATCGGCGGCTTCCGGCTGGATGACACGGTGGTCGTGGGCGACACCCCGCGCGTCTTGACGCATACGCCCAAGACGCTGGAGTACGCCACCGTCAAGTAGCGCTTGCGCCGCCGTTCCCCGTTTCGACAAGACTGCCGGCTTCTTCGCGCAAGGTATCGCGCAAGGCCGGCAGCACGATGCTGGGGGAATCCGCTGCCCACAACATGCCGATGGGGCCGAACTCCAATCGCGACGGCACGCGGATGATGCGGATCAGGTTCAGCTGTTCGTACATGTGCGCCACGGAACTTGCCAGGGTAGCGATGTAGTCGCGCCCTTGCAGCATGGACAGCAGCGCCACCAGCGAACTGGTCTCGACGGCCGGCCTGGGCGGCGGCATGCCCGCGTCCGCCACCGCCTGATCCAGCCGCATCCGTGACAAGGTGCCGGGTGGGGGCAAGACCCACGGGTACGCGCCGGTATCTTCCCACCGCGGCGCGTCCAGTTCCGCCAGCGGATGGCCGCGTCGTGCCACCACGCTGAAGGTGTCCGTCATCAGCCATTCCGTGCACAGGCCCGAACGGCTGGCGCGCACGTCCAACGGCCCGATGATCAAATCGATTTCGCGGCGTTCAACCCGTTCCATCAAGGGTTCCAGCAGGCCTTCCACCAATTCGATCTGCACCTTGGGAGACCGCTGGTGCAGCGCCGCGATGGCGCGCGGCAGGAGCACGGGCGCGGCGGACAGGATCGTGCCGATATGCAGATGGCCCGCCACGCCGCCTTTCACGGCCTCGATCTCTTCGCCCGTGCGCGCGGTATCGCCCAGCACGCGGCACGCATAGCGCCATAGCGCGCGCCCTGCTTCCGTCAATTCCAGCTTGCGGCCCCGCAAGAAGAGCGCCGTGCCGACCAGGTCTTCCATATCGCTGAGCCAATGCGACAACGCAGGCTGGGTCATGTGCATGGCCTTGGCGGCGGCGGTGACGCTGCCCGCGCTTTCCAATGCCGCCAGCACCTGTAGGTGTCGAAGCTTCAGGCGGCGAGTCCAGGCAAGGTCGGTCGAGGCGGTTTCCATGCGGAAATGGTAATGGATATCTCAGCTTTATTCATTAGCTTGGTATGGCCTTTGGCGGCCAAAATGGCTATCCACCACAGATGGAAACCAGGCCGTGACGATTTCTACAAACCTTCCGCCGCAAGCGGGTGCGCTCAGCGCGATGGCGCGCGCACTGGCTGACGGCCCGCAGCCGCACACCGGGCTGCAAGGGCTGGCCACGGCCTTGGCGGCACGCATCGGTTATCGCTTGTTCACCGTCCTGGTCCTTGACCGGCAAGCGAGCTTGAGCCGCCGCTACTTCTCAAGCCGGCCGGACGCCTACCCGCCGGGCGGCGCCAAGCCGATACGCGAAGACAGCGATTTTTTCGCCCGCGTCGTGCAAGACGGCAAGGCCAGGATCTGCGCCGACCGCGCCGCCTGCGTAGCAGCGTTTCCGGACCATGAACTGATCCGGTCGCTGGGCTGCGAAAGCGCGGTCAACGTGCCCGTGCGCTGGAACGGCCAGACCATTGCATCGCTCAACCTTTTGCATGAGGCCGGCTGGTACCGAGCCGACATGCTGGCCGAGCTGGACTGGTATGGCGCGCTTGCCATTCCGGTCGTTCAGAACATCATTCAAACAGTACGACAACAAGGGGAACAACCATGAAACGCCTGTGCACTTACCTTGCCGCGCTGCTGCTGCCTTGCAGCATGGCGCAAGCCGCCTCCGCCGACGCCTACCCGGCCAAGGCCATCACCATCGTCTATCCCTATGCGCCGGGGTCGGCGTCGGACACCATGACCCGGCTGCTGGCCGAGTCCATGTCCAAGCGCCTGGGCCAGCCCATCATCGTGGACAGCAAGCCGGGCGCGGGCGGATCCATCGCCACCGAACACGTCGTGCGGGCGGCTCCGGACGGTTACACGCTGCTGCTGAGCGCCAGCGGAACCATCTCGGTCAACCCGCACATCTACAAGCTGCGGTACAGCACGTTGGACGACCTGGCGCATATTTCCATCGCCGTCGAAGTGCCGTTCGTCTTCGTGGTCAACAAGACGTTCCCGGCGCAGACCTATGCGGACTTCAAGGCGCTGGATGCCTCCAAGCCGGGCGGCCTGACGTCGGCCAATGCGGGCCTGGGCACGCAGGCGCATCTGACGCAGGCGGCCTTCGCCAAGCTGGCGGGGCTGAACCTCAGCATCATCGGCTACAAGGGCGCGGCCCCGGCCGTGAACGACATTCTGGGCGGGCACGTGGACTCCATGATGGACAACGCGGCGTCCCAGATTCCGTATGTCACCGCCGGCAAGACGACGGCGCTGTTCGTGACCAGCGACTATCGTTTCAGCGGCTACCCCCAGGTGCCGACCGCCAAGGAAGTGGGCGTGACAGGCTTGGTTCCGGCTGGGTGGTTTGGGCTGGCGGCGCCCAAGGGCACTCCCCCCGCCATCGTCGACAAGCTTCATGACGCGATGGCGGCCAGCCTGAAAGAGCCCGACATGCAGCGCAAGTTGCAGGAACTGGGATGGGTCGTCGTCGGCAACACCCCGAGCGAGGCCCTGGCGCGCGCACGCAAGGACTACGACCTGCT
>NZ_LBHW02000055.1:0-30817 GCF_001005835.2 Achromobacter sp. LC458 | reverse complement strand
ACACGTCCGCCGCGCCGGTCCTCATTGTTTTTATTCTCTGGGCAATATCCTCCGCGCTGCCTTCCATCCAGATCGTCACGTCGACCAGCAGCTTGTGCAACGCAGGGTCTGGGACGCTGATCAGGCCGGCGAAGATGAAAGCGCGTACTCGGCGGCCGGTGTTTTGGTTCAGGGATTCGCCGACGCGTTGCAGTTCGTCGGCGTAAATGGCGAGGAGTTCGCTGACCGTCAGTTGGATCACGACCTGCGTCATTTGCGCGCCACGGTACACCCAGGCGCCGCCGACGTGCACGGCGTTGACGGCCGCGCGCGTGGCGTCGTTTAACTGGGCGTGAAGGCGGCTGCTGGCGCCGTGCACGGCTGCCAGCAGCTGGTCCGCGGCGTCCGCCGCCAAGCCTTCGCGCCAGGCGCCGATCTCTTTGCTGCTGACCAGGTTTTTGACGGCGTCGAAGTATTTCTTCGCGGCGTCGTTGGCCCCGCCCCCAGCCCCTGCACTGAATAGGGGCAGAAAGCTGGATTGCAGATCGCTGCGTTGGCCGTTCAACGCCAGATAGACGGCGCTGTGGGGGTCGGACAATAGCTGCTTCCAAGCCTGCGATGTGGGACCTGGATTGTCGGTGCGGGCGGGATCGGCAGCACCACCCGTATGTCCGGCAGTCGGCGGATTCGCCGTCGCAGCCGAACTGGCGGCGGCGGAGGAAACGCCGCTACCCGCAACGGCAAGCGGCACAGACGCCGCATCGGTAATGCCGCCGTCCAGGCACGCGCTGACCATCAGCAGGCGCAGGCGGCGCGAGCGTTCATCGGTGTCGCTGTAATCCAGGTCTACCACCCGCTTCCAGGCTGCGCCGCGCACAACCTGTGCCCAGTCTTCGCCATAGGCATCGATGATTGCCTCCAGCCGTTTGGACTCCTTGTCATAGCTCGCTTGAAAACTGGCGCGGCCCTTGCGGCCTAGCTCGGAGGGCGGGTCAGATTCCCAATAGCGTTCCTTCAGCCGATCCATGCGCTGCTCGGTCTTGTAGGCGATGCGTTCGCGGCGCTCCAAGGCCGGATCCCGGAAGATCGGCGCCATGCCGGATTCGCTGGGCATCGTGTCCAGCATGTAGGTGGGGCTGTCCGGTATCTCGGCATCGGCCTGTGCGGCGTAAAGCTGTTCAATACCCAGCAAACATTGCGAGGTCAGATACGCATAGCGCCGCTGCGGCTCTTCCGCCCACATGCGCTTTTGCGTGTAGGCGGCCAAACGGAAGTTGTTCAATTCCTGCGCCAGGCCCACCGGGTCGGGCAGGATCAGCCCGGGCACGCCCTTGGCCAGATCGTGCTGAAGCTCCATCAGCCTCAGATAGTTGCGCATGCCCGTAGCCTGCAATACCCGCGAATGCCAGCCATGAACGCTGCCAAAATCACGGACGGCGTGGCTGTACTCTGCTATGTGTCGATCGATGCGGTGAGCGTGTTCCAGCGCCAGCGCCGCGCCTCCCGCCGTGGGCTCTTCGCGCAGCTTGGATAGGTCCAGGATGACAAAGCGCAGTGCGTGGTCCGAGTTGGCTGTCGCCTGTTGGGCACCAGCGACTGCATGTGCCGCGCGTGCCGTCCCGTGTGAGGCGCCCGCTGCCGGCTGTGAGGCCCCCGCCGCCTTCGCGGCACCCGCGTCGGCCTTGTACGCGTCCAGCACCGCCACGGGCCACGGGTCTTGTGCGTACGCGACCCAGGCTGTCGTGTACATATCGACGTCGATACCGATAAAAGATGCCGGCAGATCGTGCGCGCTTTGGACGCAGCGTTCGGACAAGAGCGCGGGTGGGCCCTTGGCCATCTCGTAAGGGTCGAATTGACGCAGGTGACCGGCGTCAGTGACTTCGTACGCCTGCCAGACCTCATGGTCCAACAGCACGTAGACGTAACCACTACGTAGAATGCGCAGCGACTGTTGCAAGTCGGGGTGCGTCGTTGCGCCGTGCCTGTGCAACGACGCTGCCTTGGGAATGACGGCAGGGCGCAGCAGCAGGATCGGGATGCCGGTGCGCCGGCAGGCGGGGCAGCTGCCCAATGGCAGGGGCGACGTCTCTTGGGCGGCAATAGCCAATTGGCTGCTGGTGGTCATGGCGGGGAACCTACTTGGTCAAGATGGGTGGCAATGCGGTGCCAGGCATGGTCGCCATACGCAGCCAGCACGGTGGACGCACCGCCGGGCGCTGCACTGGCAAGTGCGAGTCGCAGCGGTTCGTAATCGAGTAAGCGCGGGTGTATTGCGGCTTGATGCAGCGCCAGCACGATGATGTCCCGGGTATCTGACAGCCCGGCTTCCCGGGCTTGGCGTATCCAGCGAAAGGCTTGTGCGGCGGCCTGCGGAGGCAATAGCGAGGGACCTTGCCAGCGACCCGGTGCGTACGACAATGGCAATTGCAGCGATCGGCGCCAGGCCGACAGCAGTTGCGCAATTAGCGGCGCGTCACGTTGAGTCTGTCGGGCAAGCGCGGGGAGCTCGGCGCCAATGCGCCCGACGCCAATCCCGACATCAATCCCCGTACTGCGCTGGAAACCACTCACCATCGCAAGCGATCCCCAACTGCTAGGCAGCAACCACGTGCGTATGGGCCACATCAGCGGCCCCAGCGTTTCAGCGTGGATGGACGCGGCCAGCAGTTCCAGGCGCAACGGTTCAAACCATGGCGACATTCCGCGCGGGGAATCGGCCGAAAAGTCCATGCAACGCGCGGCCACGTGATCGGCCAACGTCTGCCCGTCCAGGGGACTGAGCAGGCAGCCGCACACATAGCGACGGCGGCGGGCGGCGTCCGCCTGCGCAAGGCGTTGGGCCAGCTCCATGAGTTCGGGCGCAGGCACATCCGCACATCCCGCCAACCGGACCAGCACTGGGCATGCCTTTGGCGAGTGGGCCAGGTCGGGGCGCGCGACGGTCGTTAACGCATCGGCGCCCAACACCTTGGTCAACGACGCAAGCCCCAACCCATGCTCCGGCGCGCAGTCCGCCAGGGGATTCAACAACAGGTAGACGCTGTCATCCGCTGCGCGGCGCGCTGCGACCAGGGCGGCCATCGTGCCTGGCGTCGTGGTGTCTGTCGGCATCATGCGTGCCGCGGGCCGGACCGCCCCCTTCGTAGCCGCCTTCGTAGCCGCCGTCATATTGCCCAACGTCACCGTGCGCCCCGTCATCGCGCGCGTTCCATGCAATCGTCCAGCAAGCCTTCGACGACATCGCCCGCCATCGACAGGGAATTGCCGCCGCCGCCCGCCTGCGCCACCGGGCCTTTTAGGTTGATGGCAAGTGCTTCCAATGTGATGCCGGAGCCGTTGATCGTGATGGTGCCGCCCGGCCCCTTGATCACCACGCTTTGCGCGGCCTGCAATTCCAGCGTGACCGTCTTGCCCTCGATCCGCTCGCCCGCATGCACCTGAAAATGCCCCTGCAACTTATGTTCCACATGCCCGCCCGTTTCGATCCAGTGATTGGCCACCGTCTTGTCGCGGCGGTTGTTGCCCACGTCTTCCGTACGGTCCCGGCCGGTGGCGATGGTGTGGTTGCGGTCGATGGTCAGGAAGTCGTCCTGGCCGATGGTGTGGCGGCGGTCCTGGCCGATGTGGACCTGTTCATCGCTGCCCACCGATTCGCTGCGGTCGTGGCCGATGGTGATGGTTTCGTCGTGCTCGACCTGTTCGCTGCGGTCGTTGCCGACGAAGGTGGTCTCGTTGTGGTTGACGTGGAGGTTCTGGTCTTTTTGCGCGTGAACGTAGATCTCTTCCTGATCCCGTTCGTCTTCAAAGCGCAGCTCGTTATACCCCTCGCCCTTGTGCGTCTGGCTTTTGATCGTCATGCGCGTTTTGTGGCGCGGCAGCTCGTAGGGCGGCGGGTTGATCGACCGGTGCGTTCTGCCCGTGACGATCGGCTGCGAGCTATCGCCATCCAGAAAGCTGACGATGACTTCCTGGCCGATGCGCGGGATGGCCATGTGGCCCCAGCCCGCGCCCGCCCAATTTTGCGACACGCGGATCCAGCACGAGCTGTGTTCGTTGTTCTGCCCCAGCCGGTCCCATGGAAACTGCACCTTGATGCGGCCGAATTCGTCGCAGTAGATTTCTTCATTGGGCGGGCCGACCACGCTGGCGATCTGCGGGCCGTCCACTAGCGGCTTGCGGCTGGGCGCGGGTTTCCAGTCGACCTTGTCGGGCACGATGTCGGCCGTGTAGCCATAGCGCGTGCCTTGCTCGGCGCCCGCGCCGTCTTCTTCCTGGCTGCTGTGCTGGATGCCGTGGTGGCGCATGCGCACCGGGCGCCAGCCGTGGTTCCAGTCATCACGCGGGTGGCCGGTCAGGTCGAACGCCACGCCGGGAATTAGCCGTGCGTCGTCGCCGTGCACCTGGGCCATGCGCGCATCGCGGCGCAAGCCCAGCAGACGGCTTTGCGTGAAGGGTTTGCCTGCCTCGTCGCGCTTGTAGCGGCCGGGGTAGTCGTAGCGCTCGTAGCGGCGGTCTTGGTGTTGCAGGTCGGTGGCGACCTGCGTGTGTTCCTGGTCGTACTGCGGGTGTGTGTAGGTGTAGTCGCGTTGCGTCTGGCGAGCGGTGCGTAGTTGTTCGGTGTAGATGAAGCGATGCAATGCGGGCTGGTGTTGATCGCCGCCCGGCGTGGGGTTGTAGACGACCGGCCCGCCGGCGATCTCACCATGGATGTAGATGCGGTCGCCGTGGATCAGGCGGTGGGAATTTTCGGTATGGGCGTAGCGGTGAAAGTAGCCCTCTTCGGCGGCCAGGCGCGCCACGAAATCCAGATCGGTTTCGCCGGCCTGCACGCAGTATTCACGCACCAGGTGGTGGTGGGTGGTGACCTGTTCGTAGTCGGTAATGCCGTGGCGCTTGAAGACATCGGCCAGGATTTCCGGCACGGACAGTTGCTGGTAGATGCGCCAGTCCGAACACAGCGCCGCGCGCGCCAGCGACGGTTCGACCACGGCGCGGTAACGCGTGCGCCGAAAGCCGGTGTCGCCTTGCTCGAAGGCGGTGACGATGCCATGCACGTGGCGCACGGGCAGATCGCCCCGCCATAGCGTGAACAACGCTGTCTGATCCAGCAGCGCGCCAAAGTCGATGGCGGGGTCGAAGCTGGATAGTTCCAGCTCTAACCGATAGGTCTCGGACAGCGCCTCGTCCAGCGTGAATTCAATAACGTCGAACGCCACGCCACGGGCGGCGGGCACGAAGGTAAAACGCAGGTCGGATGAGTGGGCCATGGGGATCCTGGAATAAGTCCCCACAGCTATGCAACATCCATGCCAACTTTCACGGCGTCCGGTTAAACCCAATGCTTTCAGCGACTTAGGATTTCGGGCGCAGTGCGAACGGCGAAGAAATGGACTTGGTTATCGCCAAACGCGCCGAAAGCCGTGAAAACACAGGTTTTCCTCGCTAAAACCGGCTTGTTCTGCAATAAATCAGGCCAGATCTGGCCCGAAGTTTTGCAAGTGCCTGATTCCTAAGGAGGTTCACTGGGCCAGAATTGGCCCGATCGGGTCAATTCTGGCCCGCGCGACGGTGGGCGGTCTTAGTCCAGCATGCCCTTTTACGCCGCCCTTTTACGCCGCCCTTTTACGCCGCCCTTTTACGCCGCCCTTTTACGCCGCCCTTTTACGCAGCCCATTTACGCGCCCATTTACGCCGCCCTTTTACGCCCCTTGCCTCCCGGCTGCCCATGCGGGTTTCGCATGGCCTCGATCAAAACCGGCATGTCCGCCGCGCCGCTTTCGTCCCTACCATAGGCCTGCTATCCCGACGCCGGCAGCTTGGCGCCATATGAACAGCAACCACGAAAAGACAGGGGCAACGATGAATCAAACCGTCCACGCGACGCTGCCGGCAGGCACGCTGACCGGTGTGCAGGAACGCGGCGGCGTGTGCCGCTTTAGCGCCATTCCCTATGCGCGGCCGCCGGTGGGCAAGCTGCGTTTTGCGCCCCCTGAAGCCGCGACCTGGCAAGGGGATCTGGATGCCACACAGCCCGGCCCCGTGGCGCCGCAACTGCCGTCGCGCCTGCGCGATGCCATGGGTGACTTCAACGCGCCGCAATCCGAAGACTGTCTGCATCTGACGGTATGGACGCCGGCCGCGGATAGCGCGCGTCGGCCGGTCGTGGTGTGGCTGCATGGCGGCGCCTGGCAAAGCGGCGGCGGCGCGCTGGACTGGTATGACGGGTCCGCCCTGGCCGCGCGTGGCGACCTGGTGGTGGTGGCCGTCAACTACCGGCTGGCCGCGCTGGGCTGGCTGTACGTGCCGGGTCAGACCGCGAACGTGGGGCTGTTGGACCAAGAGGCCGCCATCGATTGGGTGTTTGACAACATCACGGGCCTGGGCGGCGACCCCGAACGCGTCACGGTGATGGGACAGTCGGCCGGCGCGTCGTCGATCTGCGCAATGCTGGCGCGCAAGCCGCGCTTCTCGCGCGCTATCTTGCAAAGCGCCGCGCTGGGCCGGGGGTTTCGGTCGGCGGCACAGGCGCAGGCGTTGGGCCAGGCCTTTCTAGAGGCGGCCGGCGTCGCGTCGCTGGACGCCGCGCGCGCGCTTCCCGCTTCCGCTTTGCTGGCCGCGCAGCAATCGCCTGCGGTCGCGGAAGTGCTGCGGGCCGAAGGAAGCAGCCGCAGCCAGTTCTGCCCGGTGTTGGACGGGCACGTGCTGCCCGAGGACATCGCGCCCGTGCTACAGCGGGCCGCGTCCCGCGCCGACGTGCTGGTGGCGTACACGCGCAATGAAATGGCGGCCTTTCCCGGGTACGTGGCGAATGCAACAAGGGCCGAAGCGCAGGCGACGACGGATAACCACGCCCGCGCCCACGTCGACCCCAACCACGTCGGCAATGTCAGCCCCGGCCACGTCGACCCCAGCCACGTCGGCAACGTCAGCCCCGGCAACGTCGACCCCTACCACGTCGGCAACGTCAGCCCCGGCAACGTCGACCCCAACCACGTCGGCAATGTCAGCCCCGGCCACGTCGACCCCAGCCACGTCGACCACGTCAAGCCGGGCCACGTCGGCCACATCGGCCACGTCGACCACGTCGGCCCCGCCCTTGACGACCCCATCGGTGATCAAGTGTTCGGCGCACCGTCACGCGCGTGGGCGCGGGCGGCGGTCACGCAGGGCCGTCAAGCCTGGCTGGCGCGCTTCGACGTTGCTCCGACCGCGCGCTTCAAGGCGTGCCACTGCATTGAACTGCCCTTCGTGTTCGACACGGTATCCGCGTTCGGCGACGCTCCGATGCTGGCCGGATTGGACGCGGCCCACGCGCAGCGCCTGACCGCGCAGACGCAGCAGGCATGGATCGCGTTCATACGCGGCGACGCACCCGATTGGCCGATGGCGCCGCACCTGCACGTCTTTGCCTGAAGGCTGATGTCGGGCGCCGGATGTCACACGCCGGATGCCACATGCCAGACGCCACATGCCAGATGTCACTGCCGGATGGCACATGCCAAATGCCACACGTCGGATGTCACATGCCAGACGCCACATGCCTGACCTTTGACGCCGAACATTCTGTACACACCTACTACACAAGGGGAATTCCATGATTAAGGACATTGCGCCGATGCGCACGTTGGCACTGATGCTAATGCTCGCGATGCTGACGCCGCTGGCCGCGCAGGCCGCCTATCCCGACAAGCCGGTCAAGATCATCGTGTCCAATCCGCCCGGCGGCCCGGTGGACGTGATGCTGCGCGTACTGGCCAGCAAGCTGGGCGCGGCGTGGAACCAGCCCGTCGTCGTCGAGAACCGCCCTGGCGCGTCCGGCATCATCAGCACCGGCGCGCTGGTGAAGTCCGCGCCCGACGGCTATACGCTGGGCATGGTGGTGGCCTCGTCCGTGACCATCGTGCCCTTCGCTGTCGACAGCCTGCCTTTTGATACGCAAAAAGACTTGCAGCCGATTTCGCTGGTGGCGCGCACGCCATTCATCTTTATCGTGCCCAAGGACAGCCCGCTTAAGACCTGGGACGACTTCGTGCGCGAAAGCAAGACGCGCAGCCTGAGCGTGGGCTCGTTTTCCATCGGCACCGCGTTTCATCTGGTCTGGGAACAAACCGCGCGGCGCGCCGGCATCCGCGCGTTGTACGTGCCGTCGTCCTCGTCGGGCAAAACGCAGAACGATCTGATAGGCGGTCAATTGGACGTGGGCCTGGACGCGCCATCAAGTTCCAAGGGCTTGATCGACAGCGGCCGTTTGCGCGCGTTGGCAATCACCAGTCCGGAACGCTTTGGGGGCCTGCCGGACACGCCCACGTTGAAGGAGTCCGGCTTGAAGGATTACGCCCCGCAACCCTGGATCGGCTTGATGGCCCCCGCCGGCGTGCCGCAAGACCGCGTGGCGCTGATTCAGAAATCGGTGGCGGACATTCTGAAAGAACCGGCGATGCGCGCGCAGATGGAAACGTTGGGCATGATTCCAATCGGCAGCACGCCGGAAGAACTGGCGGCCACGATCAAGGCGGACCGAGCCGACATGGAGCCGCTGATCAAGGAGCTGGGCATCAAGCTGCAATAGAAAATGCGGCGGTCGAAAATTTGGCTCGTCCAACCTTTCACCGCCGGAAATTCCACCTTTCGGAATCAAAACGGTCGGAATTTAAGCATCCGTAACAAACACGCCGGCCGTGTGGCGCTTGGGTAAGATCCTTGTCCAATAACAGGTTAACAACCACGAGGAGAACACCCATGCAGTCTCGCAACATGCGATTCCGGTTGGCGCCGCTGGCCCTGGCCGCCCATCTGCTGATGAGCGGCCCGGCAGCCGCGCAAAGCGCCCCCGGCACGCAAGGCCCGCTGGCCCCCGCCCCCAACGCCGCGCTGTCCGAACAGATCGACACCCGCGCCCGCGCCATCGAAGACAAGCTCATCGCGTGGCGCCGCGATATTCATCAGCACCCCGAACTCGGCAACCAGGAAACGCGCACGTCCAAGCTGGTGGCGGACCACCTGCGCGCGCTGGGCATGGATGTGAAGACCGGCGTGGCGGGCACGGGGGTTGTCGCCGTGCTCAAGGGGGGCAAGCCCGGCCCCGTGGTGGCGTTGCGCGCCGACATGGACGCGTTGCCCGTCAAGGAACAAGTCGACGTACCCTTTGCGTCGAAAGCCAAGGGCACTTACCTGGGCAAGGAAGTGGACGTGATGCACGCCTGCGGGCACGACACCCACACGGCCATCCTGATGGCCACGGCCGAAGTGCTGGCCGGCATGAAAGACCAGCTGCCCGGCAGCGTGAAATTCATCTTCCAGCCCGCCGAGGAAAGCCCGGCCGACTTCGAACCGGACGGCAAGAAGATCTGGGGCGCCAAGATGATGGTGCAGGAAGGCGTGCTGGACAATCCCAAGGTGGACGCCATCTTCGGCCTGCACGTGTCCAGCGCATATCCGGCCGGCTGGTTGTCGTGGCGCAGCGGCCCGGCCATGGCCGCCGCCGACCAGTTCTGGATCGACGTCACCGGCAAGCAGACGCATGGCGCGCGCCCGTGGTCGGGCATCGACCCTATCGTCGTCAGCTCGCAGATCATTCTGGGTTTGCAGACCATTCCCAGCCGCCAGATCAACAGCATGCTGGAGCCGGCCGTCATCACGGTGGGCGCCATCCACGGCGGCAATCGCATGAACATCGTGCCGGACAGCGTGGCCATGACGGGCACCATCCGCACCTACGACGAGGGCATGAAGAAGGACATCCACCAACGCATCGCGCGTACCGCCGACATGATTGCGCAAAGCGCGGGCGCCAAGGCCGATGTGCGCGTGGTGGAACTCTACAACGCCACCGTCAACAACCCGGCGTTGACCGAGAAGATGGGCTCGACCTTGCGGCGCGTGGCAGGCGAAGGCAACTATGGCTTGCAGCCCAAGTCCACCGCGTCCGAGGACTTTTCGTTCTATCAAGAGAAGGTGCCGGGCATGTTCTTCTACCTGGGGGTCACGCCCAAGGGCACCGACGTGGACAAGGCCGCGCCTAACCATTCGCCGCGCTTTTACGTGGATGAATCCGGCCTGATCAACGGGGTGCGCGCGTTGTCGAACCTGACGGTGGATTACATGGCGCGCGCGCAACAACAATCCGGCAGCTGAGCCGGTAGCCTGCGGTCGCTACGCATTGACGCCCGCCCGGGCGCTGGATAAAGTGGCTGGCAACCTTGCGCCATCGGCATCGATGGCGTTCTTTTTTCTTGGCCCGGCTTGCGGTGCGCCGCAGCCCTACCTTCCGGATTCACCATGAACAGCTACCGCGTCGGCATCGCCGGCTTCGGCGCCATCGGCCAGGCCGTGGCGCAATCCCTGGATGCCGGGCTGCCCGGCCTGACCCTGTCCGCCGTCGCGGTGCGCGACCCCAAGGCCGCGCCCGACTTCGCCTGGACCCAGGCGGCCCCCAGGTTCACCACGCTGGACGCCCTGCACGAGCATTGCGACGTGGTCGTTGAATGTGCGCCGGCCGCCGTGTTTCGCAGCATTGCCGAACCCGTGCTGCGTGCCGGCAAGAAGCTGGTGGTGCTCAGTTCCGGCGCGCTGCTGGCCAACGAAGACCTGATCGACGTGGCGCGCCAGCATCACGGGCAGATCCTGGTGCCGTCCGGCGCCATTCTGGGGCTAGACGCCATTACGGCAGCCGCCGAAGGCGTCATCCATTCCGTCACGATGATCACCCGCAAGCCGCCGCGCGGCCTGCTGGGCGCGCCTTACCTTACCGACAACAACATCAGCCTGGACGACGTCACCGAACCGCGCTTGATCTTCCGCGGCTCGCCGCGCGATGCCGCCACGGGCTTTCCGGCCAACCTGAATGTGGCGGTCAGCGTGTCGCTGGCGGGCATCGGGCCGGACCGCACCACGCTGGAAATCTGGGCCGACCCGTCGCTGGAACGCAACGTGCATCGCGTGGAAGTCGTGTCCGACTCGGCAAATTTTTCGATGGAAATCCAGAACATCCCTTCCGCCAATCCCAAGACCGGCCGCATCACCGCGCAAAGCGTCGTGGCGGCACTGCGCAAGCTGACCGGGCCTTTGCGCGTGGGCACGTAAGCGTCACGCCGCCTCGCGCAGCGGCGCGCCCTGCGGCGGGCCATACGGGTCCATCGGCCCGATCGGTCCCATCGTCCAGCCGCCCGCGCCGTCCAGTTGCAGCCGGTGCGTGTGAAACGGGTCCAGCGTGCTGCGATGGCCCACGCTGACCAGCATGCAATCGGGCAAGGCGCTGCGCAGCAGGCTGTATAGCGAATGTTCCAGGCCTTCGTCGGTCGCCGATGTGGCTTCGTCCAGGAACACGATGGCCGGTCGATTGAACAGCACGCGGGCAAAGGCCACGCGCTGCTGCTCGCCAATCGACAAGATGCGTGACCAATCCGCAACCTCGTCCAGCCGTTGGCTCAAGTGGCCCAGGTTGACCTGATGCAGCGCCTGGGCCAGGCGCGCATCGTCTTGCGGCTGCGCGTGTCCGGGATACGCCACGGCACTGCGCAGATCGCCCAGCGGCAGATACGGCCGCTGCGACAGGAACAACGCCGACGCGCCTTCCGGCCGCCGCACCTGGCCCTGTGCATACGGCCACAAGCCCGCCAGCGCGCGCAGCAATGTCGTCTTGCCGCTGCCCGACGGCCCCTTGATCAGCAGGGTCTGGCCAGGCCGCAGGCGCAAGGTCAGCTCGCGCAGCAAGGTGCTGCCGTCCGGCCGCCTGACCGTGACGCCATCAATGTCCAGGCCGTTGGGCAAGGGTTCGGTATGCACCGTCGGCAGCGCCCGCGCCGCTTCGTTGGCATCCAGGAAGCCGTTCAGCCGGTCCAGCGTGGCGCGGTACTGCGCAAAGGTGTCGTACGACGTGCGAAAGAACGACAGCGCGTCCTGCACCTGCCCAAAGGCCTGTGACGTTTGAATCACATCACCCAGCTTGATGGCGCCGCTGAAGAAACGTGGCGCCTGCAAGATAAACGGAAACACCACGGCCACCTGGCTGACCGACAAGTTGAACCCGTCGAACTTCAAGCCTCGGTACACGCGCGCCCACAGGTTGACGATGTAGGCGGAAAACCGCTGCAACAGGTTCCTGCTTTCTACGGCTTCGCCTTGATAGAACGCGACGTTCTCGGCGTTTTCGCGCAGCCGCACCAGCGCATAGCGGAAATTGGCCGTCAATCTTTCAGACAGAAAATTCAGGCGGATCAGCGGTCGGCCGATCTTGAAGGCAAACCAGGTTGCGACAATTACGTACAGGAACACGACGAAGACCATCGCGCGCGGAATCTCCACGCCCGCCACCGTCAGCGGCCCGGACAGGCCCCACAAAATTCCCGTGAACGCCACCAGCGACACCATCGCGCTTAACGCGCCGATGGCCAGCGTGCGCGAGCCCGTCACGAACATGGCGATGTCTTGCTCGATGCGCTGGTCGGGGTTGTCGACCGGCTCTTCAACAAAGTGGCCTCGGTAGTACGCGCCCGCGCCCAGCCAGTCGCGCGTCAGGCGGTCGTTCAGCCAGACGCGCCAATGAATGTCGAAGGCCTGGCCGGCGTAGCTGTCCGCCAGCGAGCGCACCACGTGCACACAAGCCAATACCGAAAAGATGCCCAGGAAGCGCCAGAAGGCGCTTTGGTCCAGCGCTTGCAACGCGCTGTAGAAGCCGTTGTACCAAAACGAAAACAGCACCGTCATGCGCACGGCAGCCATCGCCAGCAGCAACAACAACGCCAGCATCAGCAGCGGCCGCCAACTGCGTCGAGGGGTCAGATACGGCCATGCCAGGCGCCAGAACTTGCGCCCCCAATCCGTTGTGCGTGCCAGCACGACGGACACGGCCACCAACACGACGGCCGTGATGCCAAACGCTTGCGCCAGCCAGATGGCGCTTTCCATCAACTGCTGCTGCCAGTTCAAATTCATTGGCGCCCCCCATTCGAAACCGTTTCTGGTTAGACGGGACGCATGCGCCGGGTTCCGCGAAAACCGCCGCTTTAAGCGTCGCTTAAGCGTTCTGGCCAGGCAATTGAAGGCGGGTTGAAAGATTGGCGCAAATCAGCCTCTGCCCAGGTCCAGATTGGCGAAGACGTCGGCCAGCGTGGGCACGGATCGGGCGGGCCAGATGGCGCTCAGGTCGAAGCTGGGCAGCGCCTGTCCGTCGCGCACTTCGCAAAAGCGGACGCCGCCGAAGTTCATGGTGCGAATCCAGCTGGGCAAGAGCGCCACCCCGCAGCCGCCCGCCACGCACGACAACACGGTCAGCGTGCGGTTGGCCTCTTGCGCGACCTGCACCGCATGCCCGCCCTTGCGCATCGCGTCCATGATGCCGGCATAGAACGCCGGCAATTGCGCTTGCGGATACATCACCAGACCGGCTTGTGCAATTTGCGCCATCGTCACCGTGCCATCGTCCGCCACGTCGAACTCGTCTGGCACCGCCGCCACCAGCCGGTCGCGCAACAGCTGGCGTTCACGCATGCGCCCGCCCACTGCGACCGGTGTGTGCATCAGGCCGATATCGATTTCGCCGGTTTGTAGCGCATCGGCCTGTTCGGCGTTGCTCATCTCGCGCAGGATCACCCGCACGCCGGGTGCCTGCCGACGCATTTCGCGCAGCGCGCGCGGCAGGGTGTCGAATAGCGCGGAGGACACCAGCCCCACCGTCAACTGCCCCGCGCTGCCGCGCCCGATCTCGCGCGCGCGATGCGCCGCTGCGTCGATGCGGGCCACGCTGATACGCACGTCCTCCAGGATGGCCAGCGCGGCGGGCGTGGGCGCGGCGCCCTGTCGCGAGCGGTCGAAAAGGCGCACGCCCAGGTCTTTTTCCATGCGGCCAAGCGCCTGGCTCAGCGCCGGCTGCGCGATGCCCAGCCATTCCGACGCGCGGCTGACGCTGCCATGGTCCACCACCGCCAGAAAATAGCGCAGGTGTCGGGTTTCCATATTGATCCGATATATAAAAAGCGGTTTTAGGCAATAGAAAACTATACCCGCGCTGCCTAGAATCCGCCTCATAGAACAGCGCGCGGCCACGCCGGCGCACAAAACAGGAGACCGCGTTGTCCTCGTCCCCCCTCGGCGTTGCCGTCGATACCCATGCCCATGTTTTCCGGCAAGGGCTGGCGCTGGCGGACGCCCGGCGCCACACGCCCGATTACGACGCCACGCTGGAGCAATACCTGGCGCTGCTGGACGCCGATGGATTGAGCCACGGCGTACTGGTGCAGCCCAGCTTCCTGGGCACCGACAACAGCCATCTGGTGCACGCATTGCGCGCGGCCCCGCAGCGCCTGCGTGGTGTCGCCGTCGTGTCGCCCGAGGTCACCGACGCACAGTTGCAGGCACTGGCCGACGCCGGTGTCGTGGGGATGCGGCTGAACCTCATCGGCCTGCCCTCGCCCGACCTGCAAGCCGCCGACTGGCAGGCTTTGCTGGCCCGGGTCAACGCGCTGGCCTGGCATGTTGAAGTGCACATGCAAGCCGGCAGGCTGCGCGCGGTGTTGCCCGCGCTGCTGGCCGCGGGTTGCCGCGTGGTTGTCGATCACTTCGGTCGACCGGACCCGGCGCTGGGCGTGTCGGACCCGGGCTTTGCCTACCTGCTGCAACAGGCCGAAAGCGGGCAGGTATGGGTGAAGCTGTCGGCGCCGTACCGGAATTGGCGGGTGGCGGATAGCACTGACCGCAGCGATGCCATCGCGCCCACCGCCCCTACCTTTCGCCCCGGCATCCCCGATTACGGCGTTGCCGGCCGTCAGGCTGCCCAGCTTTTGCTGCGTGCCTATACGGCCAAGCGCCTGATGTGGGGCAGCGACTGGCCGCACACCGAACACCGCCACTTGGCGTCCTACCCGGCTGCGACGCAGTGGCTGGACAGGTGGATCGACGATCCCGCGCAGCGACGCATCGTGCTGGCGGACACGCCGATGCAGCTATTCAACATCCAAAGCCAGAGCCAAGGCTAGACCCAAGGCCAGGCCCAAGGCCAGAACCAAAACCAAAACCAGATCCAACTCCCAGGAGACAAATCATGACCCCCTTCATCAAACGTCTGGCGCGTAGCAGCGCCATGCTGGCCGCCGCCGGCCTGCTGGCGGGTGCGGCCGCCACCGCGTCGGCCGCCTACCCCGAGCGCGCCGTCACGCTGGTGGTGACCTACCCGCCCGGCGGCACGGTGGACGTGGTGGCGCGGCTGATCGGCCCCAAGCTGGCCGCCGAACTTGGCCAACCCGTGGTCATCGAAAACCGCGGTGGCGCGGGCGGCATGATCGGCGGCGCGGTTGTCGCCAAGGCGCAGCCCGACGGCTACACGCTGATGCTGGACGCGTCCAACCACGCGCAGAATCCCGCGCTGCATTCCAAGATGCAGTTCGATACGCTGACCGCTTTCGCGCCCGTGTCGCTGCTGCTGCGCGTGCCCAACGTGCTGGTCGTCACGCCGTCGTACGAAGTGAAGTCCGTGGCCGACCTGATCAGGCTGGGGCAGCCCGGACAGAAAGAGCAGGTGTACTTTGCATCGGCCGGCCCGGGGTCGGCCCAGCACTTGGCCGGCGAACTGTTCAATCTGCTGGCCAAGACGCATTTGCAGCACGTGGCCTACAAGGGCGGCGGCCCGGCCATGATCGACGTCATGTCGGGCCAGGTGCCCGTGATGTTCGCCAGCATGGGCTCGGCCTGGCAGCACGTGAAAAGCGGCAAGCTGCGCGCGGTGGCGGTCGGCGGGCTGGAGCGGTCCAAGACGGCACCCGACTTGCCCACCATCGCGGAATCCGGCGTGCCGGGCTACGAGACGTATGAATGGAACGCGGTGTTCGCCCCCGCCGGCACGCCGCCGGCCATCGTCGACAAGGTGTCGCAAGCGCTGGCCAAGGTGCTGCGCGACCCGGCGATTGCCGAGCAGCTTGCCGGCATTGGCGCGGAGCCCATTGGTTCGACCCCGGCCGAACTGGACACGTTCCGCCGCGCCGAAATCGCCAAGTGGCAGCGCGTGGTCAGCGAAGCAAATCTGAAACTGGATTGATGGCGGGGCGGGCCATCTTGCCCGCCCCATCGCTACATCGCCGCATCGCTACATCGCTACATCGCTGCATCGCTGCATCGCTACACCGCTGCACCGTTACATCGCTATACCGCCACACCGCTGCGCCGCTACACCGCCACGCAGCAACACAGCAACGCACCCAGCCCCCCAGCGCCCCATCTCCAAGGGGCGCTTTTTTTGCGCCGGCGTCCCGGCGCTATGATTGCGGCTTGGCTAGAACCCACGCAAAGAGCAGCAACATGGACAAGATTCGACTCGACAAATGGCTATGGGCGGCGCGCTTTTACAAGACGCGCAGCCTGGCCGTGCAAGAGATCGGCAAGGGTCGCGTCTTCGTGAACGACCAGGCCGCCAAACCGTCGCGCGAGGTCGCGCCCGGCGATCGCATCACGATCCGCAAGGAAGATCCGGCGCTACAGGTAAAGGTGGTTGCGGTCAGCGGAGTGCGCGGCCCTGCGCCCGTGGCGCGCCTGCTGTATGAGGAAACGCCGGACAGCATCGCCGCCCGCGAACGCGCAGCGGAAATGCGGCGGCTGGCACCCGAGCCCGCGCTGGGCATCGAAACCGGCCGGCCCACCAAGCGTGACCGCCGCCTGATCGACCTGATGCGGGGCAAGTGATGAAGCGCGCAACCACCGGCGGGCTGGTCTATTCCACCGAAAGCGGTCGCATGTGCCCGCAGTGCCGCCAGCCGCTGGCGCAATGCCAATGCCAGGCGGCAGCGCGCGGCGCACCGGCGGGCGACGGCGTTGCCCGCGTATCACGCGAGACCAAGGGCCGGGGCGGCAAAAGCGTGACCGTGGTGCGGGGCCTGGCCCTGGACCCGATGGCGCTTGCCGTGCTGGGCAAGCAATTGCGCACGGCCTGCGGGTCGGGCGGCACGGTCAAGGACGGGGTGATCGAAGTGCAGGGCGACCACTGCGCACGCATCATCGAAGTGCTGACTACCAGCGGCCATCGCGCCAAGCGCGCCGGCGGCTGAATCAACGAGACAACCATGAACGATCTGGCAGTAAGCGGCGTGACCAGCTGGCACGCCCATGTGTACTTCGACGCGGCCAGCCGCGATGCCGCGTTTGCGTTGCGAGAGCGCGTGGTGGCGCAATTCGACGGCAAGATGGAAATGGGGCGCTTCCATGAGCGCCCCGTCGGCCCGCATCCGCAATGGAGCTATCAGATTGCCTTCGGCCCCGAGCAGTTGGCCGAGATCGCCACGTGGCTGACGTTGAACCACGGCGCGCTGGACGTTTTCATGCATCCGAACACAGGCGATTCGCTGCGCGACCACCGTGATTGCGCGGTGTGGATCGGCCATAGCCACACGTTGAACCTGGCCGCGCTGGGCGGCTGAACACTTACAGCGCGCGGCCCACGATCAAGGGGTCCAGCGCCAGGCCCGGTTCGGCGCTTTTGCCTTCGTACGGCAGGCGGCTCAGCACGTAGCGCATGGCGTTCAGCCGCGCGCGCTTCTTGCAGTCCGACTTGACCACGATCCACGGCGCGTCCGCGGTATCGGTATGCGCGAACATTGCCTCTTTGGCGCGCGTGTAGTCGTCCCATTTGTCCAGCGACGCCAGATCCACGGGGCTTAATTTCCATTGCTTCAGCGGGTGCACCTTGCGTTGCAGGAAACGGCGGCGCTGCTCTTGCTGGCTGACCGAGAACCAGAATTTCACCAAGTGAATGCCGCTGGACACCAGGTGGCGTTCGAAGTCAGGCACCTGACGCAGGAAATCCAGGTATTCCTGCTGCGTGCAAAAGCCCATCACGCGCTCGACGCCCGCGCGGTTGTACCAGGACCGGTCGAACATCACGATCTCGCCGGCGGTGGGCAGATGCTGCACGTAGCGCTGGAAATACCATTGGCCTTTTTCCGTGTCGGACGGTTTTTCCAGGGCCACCACGCGCGCGCCGCGCGGGTTCAAGTGTTCCATCATGCGTTTGATGGTGCCGCCCTTGCCCGCTGCATCGCGCCCTTCAAACAGAATCACCACGCGCTGGCCCGTGGCTTTGACCCAGGCTTGGAGCTTCAGCAGTTCGACCTGCAACTGGTATTTCTGCTTTTCATAATTGCGGCGCAGCATGCGGTTGCGATACGGATAGATGCCGTCGCGCCAGTCCGTCGCCAGCTCTTCGTCGGGGTTGCGGCGCACGGCCGGGCCCTGCGCATTTGCTTCCAGCAATGCGCGATGCACGGCGCGTGCATCGTCGGGCGACAGCTCTTCAATAACGGACCGCAGCGCCTCGTGCGCTTGCGCTCGGGGCACCACGTTGTAGCGCCGCGCGATGTCAGCCAACACCGACACCGCTTCCTGGCGCGCGGCGTCTTCGCGCGCCACGACTTTCTTGCGCGCCAGCAGGGTTTGCTCGGAGGGCTGCTTGGTGGCGGGGCCGGAGGCCGTCTTGGGGGTCGCCTTGGAAGTCGCCAGTGAAGCCGCTTTGGAAGTCGCCTTGGAAGTCGCTTTGGAAGTCGCCTGGGAAGTCCCTTTAGAAGCCCTCTTCGTCGCCGGGCCTGCCGCCGCCTTGGCGGTTCCGGCACTTCGCTGGGCGGCGGGCGACGGGGTGCCGCGCTTGCGCGGTGTCGCGGCAACGTCTTGCTTAGGGGCTGCTTGCGGTGTCTTGTCTGTCATCGATCCTGTCCTTGCTGCGCTGGTCGTCTGCCCCACGCCGGTCGCCCCGTCACGGGGCGCCCATTCGGGCAAGGCGCCACCCTACCCGCTTGTAGACGGCATGGAATTGACGAGAATCAAAGGTTGTAACATTTATTACATGGTCGCGCCCCGCTACACTCTGGCAAATCCCGCCCGCACGGCCCGCCAGCCTTTCTCCGATTCCCATCCCGTATCCCATCCCGATTCCCATGTGGTCAAGCATCAAGCGCTTTCTGTCCGGCCCGCCCCCCGTGGAAGACCCGTTCCGGCAGTCGGTCAGCTTTGACGACACCGGCTTCACCCGGCACTGCGAACTGGCGCGCGCAATCGGCCTGCAAGAGCACTGGGCCTGGGCTGACGTTCACGAATTCGGCTTTTCTTTTCGCCCGGCGATATACCCCGATCCCTGGTCCGGCGACTACATGGAAAGCCTTTGGTATCTATGGGTGCGTTGTGACGACGGCGACATGATGCGGGTGATCCTGGACGAGCGCCTGCTTGACGCCAAGCACTTGCCGCCCGCCCTGCTCCGCAACCTGCCGGGGCTGGACATGGGCGTGCTGCATGAAGGGCTGGCCACCGCCGCGCGCGGCGACCGCTACTTTGAAGGCGAAGGCGAATGGGCGGCGTGGCGGCGCAATGCCGCCGCGTCATAGCGCCCGGCGGGCGGCTTCGGCACGGTACTTGCGGTAGCTGCGGTACTCCGTTACGACTGCCGGCGCGCGTTGACGCGTGCCGGCCCGCTTACTACATTCATGCCCTATGACCCCAATCTTGGTGCGCCATGACTCCGCAGGAAGACACCTTTACGCTTTCCAGGCGCTTGCGCGTGCGTCGTGACGGCCGGCGCTTACTGGCGGGGGCCGCGCTGATTCTGCTGGCGCTGGGCTTGACCGTGGGCTGGAACCGGATGGGCGAGCGCGCGGAGGAAAAAGTCGCCACCGCTGAAATCCGCAAGGTGGCCGACACCCTGAACCAGATGGTGACGGGCGGCGACGGCGTGCCGGACAACCTGCCGTCCATCGACCCCACTCCCAAGGCAAAAGGCTTTTACGGGGAATTGGAACGCGCGATCAAGACAGTGGCCGGCGAACGCGTTGCGCAGCACAAGGCCTATCTGAATGAACTGAAAGACATCGGCATGCCCCGGCTGCTGGACGCGCATCGGCTGGCGCTGGACACCGGGCTGGTGGAAAGCCGCATGATTCTTGAGCTTGCCGAGCGGCTGGTGCCGAAGTACCGCGATCAGAGCATGCAGGTGTTGAAAGACATGCCTGACCTGATCCGGTCCCTGGCCATCCGCGAACCCGAAAAGCAGAAAATGATGGCGACGCTGACGTCTACGCTGGCGCGGCGCAGCGACAGCCTGGGCAAAGTCTGGTTGTTGGAAACGCGCATCCTGCAAGAGTTTGGCCAGATGATCACGCTGCTGGACGACAACCGTCAGTATTGGTACGCGGATCACGACGAACTGATGTTCGAACGCGACGATGATCTGAAACGCTTTTACGCGCACATGGCGGCCATCAACACCATGGCGACCGAACAGGAAAAGCTGGGCAAGCAGCAGCTGGCTAATTTGTTCTCGGCGCTGCCGTAGCGTTGCCGTTGAGTTCCCGTGGAGTTGTGCCTCGGTGTTGCCGTGGAGTTGCCGTTGCTTTGCCGTTGCTTTGCCGTTGCTTTGCCGTTGCTTTGCCGTTGCTTTGCCGTGGTGTTGCCGTGGTGTTGCTGCGGTGTTGCCGTAGCGCTGCCCGGCGCCGCCGCCCCGCAGCCGGCCTTCAGTGGCGGGAACGTGGGCGTGGGCGCGGGCGCTCGTTGTTGAAAGCGCTGGGGTCCGCCGGAAAATCAGGCCCATGAAACATCGAAGCCGCGTCCAGCGCGGCGCCAAGCAGCGCCTGAAACCAGCCGCGATGGCCGGGCCGGCGTGGCGTCGCGTTGCCGTCTTCCCGGCGCGCGTCGGTCTGGACAGTGCGGGTGGTCATGATTGAATCGCCTTCGCGGTCTTGCGCGGATACGTCCGTGCAAAGCAAAGCACGCGCGGACAGGACAGACGATTCTAGGCAGCCGACCGCCGCCCGCCAACGACGCGTTGGTTGAATCCTTATTACAAGCTTGGGGCGATACTGCCCGCGCGCGTCAGAACGGCTTGACCAGCACCAAGGTCACGATGACGCCGCAGGCAATGACGGTGAACGGCGCGTAGAAGTCCACCATCGGCGGGCGTTTCAGCGTGCCGTTGGCCATGCGACGCAGCGACGCGCTTTGGATGCCGAGCAAGGCCGACAGCGCCAAGGCAAACCCCGCCTTGACCCAAATCCAGTTCATGGCGAACCAGCCGAACGTCATGGCCAGATGCAGGCCGATCAGCCACGACACGACCATCGCGGGCGTCGTCACCCACAAGGTCCAACGACGCAGCGCGCCAAGCATCTTGCGTTCCTTGGGCGCTTCATCGCCCTCTTGCGGCGCCGACGACAGCAGGAACAGCGAGACAAACAGCGAGCCCCCAAGCCAGGCCACCACGGCGGCCACGTGGGCCATTTTCAGCAGTTGATAAGTCATGGCCGGCATTATCGCCGGATGCGGCGGCGGGCAGTAGTCGGCTGCGGCGACAGGTCGGTCGCGCGGGATGACATGCCGGATGACATGCCGGACGTGCCGGATGACATGCCGGAGAGCAGGCCGGATGACGTGCCGGAGGGCAGGCCAGATGACATGCCGGATGACATGCCCGAGGGCACGACCGAGTGCACGCCGGGCCCGGCGTGCGCGGCAGGGGTCAGTTGCCGGTGGCGGACGCCGACGCTGCGGGGCTGGCAGCGGCGCCGCTGACGGTAGAGGAGACGCCCGCCGTGGTACCGGTGATCGCAGCCGTGGCCGGCCCCCCGGCGCCGTTCGCAGCGCCAGTCGCAGCGCCGGTCGTAGCAGCGGACGGGCTGACCGCCGACGGAGTCGAAATCGACGCGCCCGGCCCCGGCAACGCCGGAGACGTGGCGGGCGTGGCGGGCGGGGTGCCGGTTTGGGTATTGCCCGGCGTCGATGACGGCGCGGCGTGCGGCGCGTCCGCGGCGGGCTTTTGCGTGGTCGTGTCAGTGGCCTTGTCACCGGCCTTATCACTGCCCTTGTCGCTGCCGGCGCCTGGACCCGACGGCCCGTTCGCCGCAGCGGGATTCAGGGTGTCGGCGGGCGCGTCCGGGGACACGACGGGATCGGCGGGCGGTGCCGGCGGCTTGGCTTGAGACGCGCGGGCGCGCGGGCTTGGCGGTACGTGCGGGGCGGCGGCGGCTTCCGCGTCGGGCAGGAAGCGCTGCAACAGCTGGAAAAAGCCTTCGTAGAATTTCGGACGCGACACCGTCTGGCTAGCCGTTTTGACCAGCGAGTCGTCGCTGGAGCCGAACGGCATCGACACCTGGCCCAGCACGCTGACGCCCACGCTGGCCGAGCTGGAAGTGCGCTTGATCGAGTAGCGGTCTTGCACCGCGTTGGCAAACACCGTGGCGCGCTGGTTGGCGCTGCCGTCCGAGGCGCAGTCGATATTGAAATTGATCTGCGTGTGCAGCCCGTCTTCGCCCTGGAAGTTCTTGTGCCCGGACACGCGGGCCGCGTCGAAGCGGTCGATGTTGTAGCCTTGGCTCAGCAAGGCGCGGCGGCCCGCATCGCAGGCGGTGGTGCTGGCCGTGGGGAAGGTGCGCGAGAACACGTCGTTCTGTGCGAAGTCTTCCCGTTCGTAGGCCGGCTTGGGTGAACTGCATCCCGCAAGGATCGCCGTCAGGCAGACAAACAGGGCAACGGGCAGACGACGGGTAACGCAAGGCATGAGGGGGGTCCGGCTTTAGGCGTAAAGCGGGCATTATCGGCCAGGAAGGGGGCGGCTGGCGAATCTCGCTTGCCCGGCGTGATCCCTTGAAACAGTTTTAACGGGGCCGGGGCGACAGCACAGTTCCGACCCCGTTTTCCGCGCGCCCTTCCTCTTGCCCCAGGCTGCGCCGATAGCTGGCGCAACCCGCCGCCAGCAGCAACACGCACAGCACCGTGGCCACGCCAATCAGCAGCGATAAGGACTGCCCGACCGCCGCCGGATTCTTGAACAGACGATCGGTCAACAAAGCCACCGCCGTCGTCCCCAGCCCCAGGCCGATCAAATTGGAGATCAACAGGAACAGCGCCGACACCTGCGCGCGGATCTGGTTGGGCGGCAATATCTGCATGGCCGCCGTGGACGTCGGCATGGGAAAGGACGCAAAGAACATCGCGGGCAGCAACAGCGCCACCGACGCCGCCAAGCTGTCCACCTGCGTGAACGCCACGGCGGGCAGCGCCATGCCGACCGCCCCGATCACGCCCGCCCGCAACGGCGCATCGCGATAGCCGCGCTTGGCCAGCGCGTCCATCAGCCAGCCGCCGCAAAATACGCCCGCCGTATTGGCCACCAGCACCACCACACCCAGCATGTACCCCACATCCACCGGCGACATGCCGAACTTGCGCATGTAGAAAGCGGGCGTCCAGCCCAACAGGGCAAACAGCACCATGGCATAGAACGAAAAGCCCAGGTAGTGGCAAAAGAACGTGCGGCGATGGCGGCCCAGGAAACGAAACGTGTCGCCCACCGTGGGCTTGTGCGCGTGGCCGTCTGCGCTACGGCGCAAGCCCAGGCGCTGCGGATCGCGCACCGTCAGCAGGATAAGCAGCGCCACCAGCAGGCCCGGCAGGCCCACGATGAAAAACGTGACCTGCCACGGCCGCATCGCGCCGACCCACGGCACCACCACGCTGTCCACGCTTTTAAGCAGGTTGATGACATAGCCGCCGATCAAAAACGCCATGCCGCCACCAATGAACGAGCCGATCGAATAGATGCCGACGGCGCGGCCCAGCTTGTCGCGCGGAAACATATCGCTAAGCATGGAATACGTGGCGGGTGACAAGGCGGCCTCGCCCACGCCCACCCCGATGCGCGCCAGGAACATGTGCGCAAAGCTGCGCGACAGGCCACAGGCGGCAGTGGCCAGGCTCCAGAAGGCCACGCCGATGGCAATGATTTTCGGGCGCGAATAGCGGTCGGCCAACAAGGCGATGGGGATGCCCATGACGGCGTAGAACAGCGAGAACGCCAAGCCGTGCAGCAGGCTGAACTGCGTGTCGGACAGTTGCAGATCGTGCTTGATGGGTTCGATCATCGGCGCCAGGATCTGTCTGTCGACGAAGGAAAATATGTACGCTAGCATGCATATCACGACGACGTACCACTCGTAGGCGTAGCTTCGTTTCGTCAGTGGCGGCAGCGTCGCGTCAGTCATGTTTTTCCCTTGTTTTCCTTAGTCTTGTCCATCGTTTGTAGGTCTTTGCGCAGCGGGACTCTATACGCCGCGCGCAACGACTATTCCCACCGCGCAGGAAAGCATGTTCAACGACACCTATCCGCTGAACCGCCATTGCTTGCTGGACTCGGGCAACGCCGCCGAGGTCAAGGACCAGGTCAGCCAGCACCTCTGGTCGCACCGCATGTGCGTGGCTCAGGGCAAACCCTTGCAATCGCGGCTGTATGGCGTGTTCTTCGGCAACGCGGCGCTGTTTGACCTGCACTACGGCGCCGAAGTCGAAATCGACGCGGGCGACATCTCCAGCTACTACCTGATCCGCATCACGCTGCAAGGCTCGGGCCTGGTCACGCTGGGCAAGCGCAGCGCGTCCATGCAAGCGGGCAGCCTCACCATTTCGTCGCCGTCCGAACCCAGCGTGATCAGCATCGGCCGCGACTGCCGCAACCTGATCCTGCGTGTCGAGCGGCAAGCGCTGGAACATCAATTGCAGCGCCTGCTGGACCGCCCCATCAAGCACGCGCTGGTGTTCGACCTGGAAGCGCCGCCCGATTCCCCCGGCCTTGCCGCCGTGCGCGAAACACTGGACTACCTATGCCGCCTTTATCAGCACCCCGCCATTGACGGCGTCACGCAGACGCTTGCGGCCGGCTTTTCCGACTACCTGCTGGCGCTGCTGCTGACCCAACTGCCGCACAACTATTCCGACGCGTTGCGCGCCGACCACCGCCAGCCCCTGCCCCAGCATGTGCGCGCCGCGCGCGACTACATCGAAAGCCATGTCGACGAAGCGATTTCATTGGCGGACCTGGCGGCACACTGCGGCGTGTCGGTGCGAACGCTGCAAAACGGCTTCACGCAGTTTCTCAAGCAAAGCCCCAGCGACTACGTGCGCAACCACCGCCTGGCCCTGGTGCACGCCGCGCTGGAACAGGCGCGCGGCGGCGACAGCGTGACCGATATCCTGCTGCGCCACGGCGTCAGCAGCTTCGGCCATTTCGCCACGCATTACCGCAAGCGCTACGGTTGCCTGCCGTCGGACACGCTGCGTCGGCCTCGCCCCTGACGCGCCGTCGCACTCGCCGGCCAGCACTGGCGTTGTCCCCTGCCCGCGCGGCCGCGACACGCTGCCTGCGCTGTCGAAATCCCTTGCCGGATCGGAACGGCGCTTGCGCGTTTGGCGCAGCCCAGGCGCCACGCCGCCGCTAGGATCAAGCCTTCAAAGAAGGAGCTTGATCATGCGAATCAGCGTAATTGGCGGCGGCTACGGCTGCTACGCGGCTGCGGCCGAACTTGCCGAAAACGGACACGAGGTGTGCTGGTGGCGCCGCGACGACGCCGCGTTCGACGGCTTGCGACAGGCCGGCGCGCTGACTGTCACCGACTATCGCGGCACGCGCCAGGTTCCGTTGGGCCAGGGTCCCGGCCACCTGGCGCTGCAAGGCTCGCTGAAGGCCGCGCTGACTGACGCGCGGGTCGTCGTCATCCCCCTGCCCTCGACCACGCACGATGCGCTGGCGCCCATGCTGGCCCCGCTGTTGCAGGACGGGCAGGTGGTGTTCCTGCCGCCCGGCACCTTTGGCAGCTACCTGTTTGCGCGCGCGCAGCGGGACGCCGGCAATACCGCCCGCGTGGCCTTTGCCGAGACGGGCACCCTGCCCTACCTGGCGCGCAAGCACGGCAACACGGTCGTCATCAGCGGCTACGCCACGCGCTTGCCCACCGGCGTGTTCCCCAGCCGGCTGACCGACGACGCGCTGGCGTTGCTGGGTCAGGTCTACCCCAGCATCGAGCCCATCGAAGACGGATTGGCGGGCGCCTTGATGAACGCCGGCCCCATCATCCATCCGCCGCTCATCATGATGAACGCCGGCCCCCTGGAGCATTTCGACAAGTGGGACATCCACAACGAAGGCACCCAGCCATCAATCCGTCGCGTTACCGACGCGCTGGATGCCGAACGCATCGCCATCCGCGAGGCGCTGGGCTATGCCGCGCCACACTTTCCGCTGGCCGACCACTACGCCACGGAAGGCGATGAATGGATGTACGGCCGTGGCGCGCACGGCAAGCTGACCGACAGCGGCGACTGGCGTGAAGCCATCGACCTGCACACGCACCGCTACATGCTTGAGGACACGCGGCTGGGCCTGTCCTTGCTGGTGTCCACGGGGCGCTGGGCGGGCGTGCCGACGCCGGTGGCGCAAGGCTTGCTAAGCATTGCCAGCGCCATCACCGGCCGCGATCTTTACGCGGAAGGCCGCACGCTGGAAAGTCTCGGCCTGGAGCGCCTGTCGCGCGCCGGCATGGCGGAATTGCTGGAACAAGGATGCTGACCATGGAAGACAGAATCTGCGTGATCGGCGCCGGGCGCATGGGGGAAGGCATCACGCTGTCGTACATCCACGCGGGACGCGCCGTGACACTGGTCGACATCAAGCCCAGGACTCAGGCGGAACAAGCCGATCACCACGCGCGCGTGCTGGCGAACCTGCGGCGCGAATTGGGCACGCTAAGCCGGCTTGACCTGCTGGATGAACAGCAGGCCGAGACCGCCATGCAGCGCGTGCGCCTGTGCGGCCGCGACGACGCCGTGGCCGACCTGCAACGCGCGCGCATCGTCTTCGAAGCCGTGCCGGAACGCCTGGACGCCAAGCGCGACACCTTCGCCTGGCTGGGCCGCGTGTGCGCGGCGGACACCGTGATTGCGTCAACCACGTCCACGTTCCTGGTGACCGAGCTGGCCGAATTGATGCCAGGCCCCGAGCGTTTTTTGAACGCGCACTGGCTCAACCCCGCCTATCTGATTCCGCTGGTCGAAGTCAGCGCCGGGCCGCGCACCGCCGAGGCCGCCCTGCAAGCGTTGCTGGCCGTGCTGCGCCAAGCCGGCAAGACGCCCGTGCAATGCGCGCCCGCGGCGGGCTACATCGTGCCACGCATCCAGGCCCTGGCCATGAACGAGGCCGCGCGCATGGTCGAGGAAGGCGTGGCCAGCGCCGAAGACATCGACACCGCCGTGCGCCTGGGATTCGGCTTGCGGTTTTCGGTGCTGGGCCTGTTGGAGTTCATCGACTGGGGCGGCGGCGACATCCTGTACTACGCATCGCGCTACCTTGAAGCCCAGATCGGCCCACGCTTTGCATCGCCCGATGTCATCGCCAAAAATATGGAGCAAGGCCGCAACGGCTTGCGCGATGGCAAGGGCTTCTACGACTACGCCGACCTGGACGTGGACGCCTACAAGATGCAGCGCCTGGGACAGCTGTGCAAAAGGCTGGAGGTCATGGGGCTATTGCCGCGTTTTGATGGCGCCCACACGGCGGCGGGCACCCAAGCTTGACGGCTGACAGGGGCCGGCCACGGCCTTCGGCCGGCCACCGCCTTCTGCCTGTTTCAGTTCGCTTGCGCGCGGGCTTCGGGTTGCGTTTCCGGGGCCGATCCCGAATCCGTTCCCGTTCCCGTATCCGTTCTTGCTCCCGCCGCCGTTTCCCCTTCAAGAATGCGATACGCCAGCCGCACGCGGGCGTCGTTCGGAATGTTCCGATTCGCCAGGATCACCACGCCGATTTTCCTGGCCGGCAAAAACGCCACGTAGGCGCCAAAGCCATTGGTGGAACCCGTCTTGTTGATCCACACATCGGCACGCGGGGGCTGCGGCGGGGTCAGGGCCTTGGCCGGGTGGCTCTGGCTGTTCAACGTGCCGGCGTTGGCCGCCAACAGCGCTTTGAGCGTCACCGGATACGCCAGTTGTTCCCAGGCCAGATCCTGCGTCATTCCACCCACGTCGTAGTAGCCCACATGCGTATCGGCCAAGGCCTTGGATAGCACGGCGTCGTTGACGACGGCCTTGGCGATCTTCGCATCCCGGGCGGCCTTGGCGCTGAATTCCGCGGGCGCTGACGCCACGCCCATGTTCGCGTCCACGAAGCGGATCAGGTCGCTGGCGCTGGTCTTGACGCCGTAGGCTTCGTCGGCCAGCACGCCCGGGTTCACACGCACCGGCGCGTTCTGTTTGTTGTAGCCCTGCGCGTAGTCGCCCATCCTGGCGGCGGGCACGTGGATATAGGTGTTGGTCAGGCCCAGTTTGGGCAACAGCGTCTTCTCCATGGCTTGCGCATAGGGCTGGCCCAGGCTCTTGGCCGCCACCACGCCCAGCATGCCGATGCTGGGGTTGGCATACGTGCGGTAGGTGCCCGGTGCATAGCGCGGCGTCCACGCCGACAGGTAGGCCATCAGCTGGGCATCGTCGCCCACCGTGTCCGGCACTTGCAGCGGGAAGCCGCCGCCCGTGTGCGTGCCCAGGTGGATCAGGTTCAGCTTGCCGAATTCCGTGCCTTGCAAGGCAGGCACGAAGCGCGCCGGGCTGTCGGTCAGCGACAGCTTGCCCAGCGCCTGGGCGTAGGTCGCCAGCGTCGCGGTAAAGGTCTTGCTGATCGAGCCCAGCTCAAACAGCGTGTCGCGGCTGACGGGCGCATGCGTTTGCAGCGAGGCCACGCCATAGCTGCGAAATTCATGCCGCCCTTCGCGCGTGACGGCGATGGCCAGGCCCGCCACGTCGTACTCGCGCATTACCGCATGCACGGCGTCGTCGATGTCGGCGCCGGGGGCCACCGGCTCGGCCGACGCCAATGAAACCAGGGCGCCGCCGGCCATCACGGCCAGGGTTTGCAAAACAGTGCGTCGCGCGGCACGAAAACTCATTTCTATCGTCCTATTCGTTTCACGCCGGCCCAACGGCGCACGCGACATAGTACTAACCCTGAAGCAAATGCGACATGAACTTAGCTATTCTTTACCCCGTCGATTCAAAACCGCGCAGAAGAGACCGGCCCTGGCGGCCGGCGCCGACGGAGCAACCGCCCCGGAAACTCTCAGGCAACAGGACTGCGCGCGTATAGACAATCTGGAGAGAGGCGCCGTGCGCGCCCACCGAAGGGGAACCCGCCGCCCGCGCGGGTGAAACTCTCAGGTACCAAAGACAGATGGGGTGCCGCGTCCACATTGGTCGCGGCCACCTTGTCTGGAGCCACCATGCCCCGCATCGCCATCATTGGCGCCGGTATCACCGGCGTCACGTCCGCCTATGCCCTGTCGAACCTGGGATACGCGGTCACCGTCTACGACCGCCAACGCTATCCCGCCATGGAAACGTCCTATGCCAACGGCGGCCAGCTATCCGCCAGCAACGCCGAAGTCTGGAACAGCACGGCCACGATCATCAAAGGGCTACGCTGGATGCTGCGCAAAAACGCGCCGCTGTTGCTGAACCCCCGCTTCAGCTGGCACAAGTATTCGTGGCTCGCGCAATTCATGGCGCAAATTCCCAACTACCGCGACAACACCATCGCCACCACGCGCATGGCCATCGAAGCGCGCCGGCATCTATTCGACATGGCCGAGGCGGAAGGCATCGACTTCGACCTGGAGCGCCGGGGCATCCTGCACATCTACCACGACGCCGACAGCTTCAAGGCCGCGCATCGCGCCAACGCGCTGCTGCAAGCCGGCGGCCTGGACCGCTACGCAGTCACCGCCGACGAAGCGCGCGCCATCGAACCCGCCATGCAAACCGGATGCCACGGCGGTTTCTACACGCCATCGGACGCCACCGGCGACATCCACAAGTTCACGCGCGGTCTGGCCCAGGCATGCGAACGCCGGGGCGTCACGTTCGTGCACGATGCCGACATCGACAACATCCAACGCCACGACCGCCCTTACGTGCTGGACATCCGCCGCGACGGCGGCACCCAGCGCGAACGGCACGAAGCGGACGCCATCGTCGTGTGCGCGGGCGCGGCCAGCAGAAAGTTCGCCCGCCTGCTGGGAGATTCCATCAACATCTATCCGGTCAAGGGCTATTCGATCAGCGTGCACCTGGACGACGCCGACAGCCAGGGCGCCGCGCCCCGCGTCAGCCTGCTGGACGAAGCCGCGAAGATCGTCACCAGCCGCCTGGGCGACCGCTTTCGCGTGGCGGGTACGGCGGAATTCAACGGCTTCAACATGGACATCCGTGCCGAACGCGTGCAGCCGCTGATCGACTGGACGCGTAAACACTTCCCCAACATCAACACCACGCGCGTCGTGCCGTGGTGCGGCCTGCGCCCCATGACCCCCAACATGATGCCGCGCGTGGGGCCGGGCAAACGCCCGGGCGTGTTCTACAACACGGGGCACGGACACCTGGGGTGGACCTTGTCAGCCGCGACGGCGCAGGTGCTGGCGCAAAGCGTCAGGGCGGCGTTGCCGGCGCCATCAACAGCGTATAGGGGTTGATCGCGCCGCCGTCGTAGATGCCGTAATGCAAATGCGGCGGCGTGCCTCGCGCGTTGCCGGTGTTGCCGACGTAGCCCAGCACGTCTCCGGGGGCCACCAGCTGCCCCCGTTCAATATCGGCGTAGCCATCCAGGTGCGCGTAGTAATGGCGCTGGCGCCCGGGCCCGAGCACCCACACGACCTGGCCGCCCAGGTTGTTCGTGCCAACCTGCATGACCACGCCTTCCGTGGTGGACAGCACAGGCGTGCCGCGCGCGGCAAAGATGTCGATGCCTTCGTGTTGGCGACCGCCGGACCGGGCCGCGCCCCAAGTGTCGGTCAAGCGTCTGGCGGACACGCCCTGTACCGGTACGGGCAAGGATGACGGGGCTTGTTGCCAGGCCAGCCGGGCCATATGCCACGGTGCGCGTGCGGCGTCGGGCAGGCGGGGCCACGCCCACGCAGCAAGCCAGATCAATAAGCCCAGGATGACGAGGCGCCAGAGGAAGCGCAATACAGGATTAACGGTCATGCAAGGTTCGACGGCGGGCTGGCCG
>NZ_LBHW02000054.1:0-31811 GCF_001005835.2 Achromobacter sp. LC458 | reverse complement strand
CGGCCGACGCCAAGGCCGAAGCCCGGACCCAGGCGAGACCGACGCCAATGCCAAGGCCAAAGCCGAAGCCAAAGCCAATGCCAATGCCAAGGCCCAAGCCCAAGCCGAAGCCCAAGCCCAAGCCGAAGCCGAAGCCCAAGCCCAAGCCCAAGCCGAAGCCGAAGCCGAAGCCGAAGCCCAAGCCCATACAGAGAAACTTCAGTTGCCTGAGCACTCCATCGATTTGCCGATCACCCGCGCGGCGCGTGCCTTGGCCGCCGGCGACCCATTGACGGCGCTGAACCAGGTGTCGCTGCGTGACGATGCCCCGGCGCTGGCCTTGCGCGGCATCGCCATGGCGCAACTGGGCGACTTCGCCCGGGCCAACGCGCTGTTGCGCAAGGCCGCGCGTGCCTTCGGGCCAGCGAACCCGGCCGCGCGCGCCCGTTGCATCGTGGCCGAAGCCGAAGTCGCCTTGGCCTCGCGCGATCTGGCGTGGCCCGAAAAGTCGCTGGCCGCCGCTCGCACCGCCTTGTCCGTCCACGGCGACCCCGTCAACGCTGCGCACGCCGCCTACTTGCAGGCGCGGCGGCTATTGCTGCTGGGTCGCCTGGACGAAGCCGACCAGGCCCTGGCCGGCGTGGACGCGCCGGCCATGCCTGCCGCGTCCCGCGCGATCCACGAATTGATCGCGGGCGGCATCGCGCTGCGCCGGGTGCGCGCGCACGACGCCGCAGCGGCGCTGGCCCGTGCCGAGCACGCCGCGCGCCAGGCCGGCGTGCCCGCCTTGGTGGCCGAAGTGGACCACGCCGTGCAGGCGCTGCACGCGGTGGCCGCCCGTCACGTCACGCCGGACGGCACGCGCGACCTGACGCTGGCCGACGCCGAGGCGCTGCTGGCGTCCCCGGCGCTGATCGTCGACGCGTGCCGCAATGCCGTGCGGCAAGGCGAACGGATCGTGCCTTTGGCCAGCCGCCCGATTCTGTTTGCCTTGGCGCGGTTGCTTGCCCAGGGCTGGCCACACGATGTCAGCCGCGAATTCCTGATTGCCCGCGCTTTTCGCACCGGCTTTCAAGACGATTCGCATCGCGCCCGCCTGCGTGTGGAAATCGGACGCTTGCGGACCGCGTTGCGGCCATTGGCGGCGGTGACCGCCACGCGTGACGGCTTTGCGCTGCAACCCCACGCCGATCTGGGCGTCATCGTGCTGGCGCGTCCGGTCGACGTGGCCGACCGGGATCACGCCGCGGTGCTGGCTTGCCTGGTTGACGGCCAGGCCTGGTCCAGCTCGGCCCTGGCGCTGGCGCTGGGCGCCAGTCAGCGCACCGTGCAGCGGGCGTTGGATGCGCTGGCCGCGTCGGGCCAGGTGCTGCCGCTGGGCCACGGCAGGGCGCGCCGCTGGACGACGCCCAGCGTGCCGGCGTTCACGACAAGCTTGTTACTCCCCACTCTCATGCCCGGTCAGTAGGATGAAGTTTCCCCTCTTTCAAGGAAGCAACCATGAAACGAAGCCAAGCTGAAATCGTCCGTGAATACGGCCCGTTCCCCGGTGCCGACGCCGTGCATGGCGTCAGCTACGACGGTCGCCATGTGTGGGTCGCGCTGGGCGAAAAGCTGATTGCGCTGGACCCCGAGTCCGGCGAAACCCTGCGCACGCTGGACGTCGTGGCCAATGCCGGCACGGCCTTCGACGGCAAGCATCTCTATCAGATCGCCGAAGGAAAAATACAGAAGCTGGACCCGGTCAGCGGCAAGGTGCTGGCAAGCATTCCCGCGCCGGGCGGCGGCGATGACTCGGGCATGGCCTGGGCCGACGGCTCGTTGTGGGTCGGGCAGTACCAACAACGCAAGATCCACCAGGTGGACCCGGAGACGGGCCGCGTCCTGCGCACCATCGATTCGAACCGCTACGTGACCGGTGTCACGTGGGTGGACGGCCAGCTGTGGCACGGCACCTGGGAAGAAAACGCACGCGAATTGCGGCGTCTTGAGCCCGACACGGGCGCCGTGCTGGAAAGCATCGACATGCCCGAAGGCGTGGGCGTATCGGGTTTGGAATCCGACGGCGCCGATCGCTTTTTCTGCGGCGGCGGCAACGCGGGCAAGGTGCGCGCCGTGCGCCGCCCGACCTGATTCACCCGCACGCCGAACGGCGTTCTTGCCCGCGCGCCGCCATGTCCGCACATGGCGGCGCGCTTGCTTTATTGCGACCAAACGCGCTAGGTCCTTCGGCTAGGGTAAGTCCTGACAAACAGCTGATTGTCAGCCGTTAGTCAGGAAGGTTTAATCAGCACAAAGTTGCAACGCAGTCGTAGCCCCGACACCGGGAAGCTCGCAGCAGGCGTTTCCCCGCGTCCCCCGCAGGTGCAGTTACTACACGCTGGTCCATGTAGTCCACCAAGGAGACAAGTAGCCATGCAACACGTCACAAAGCCCCGCCGCAAGTTCATCTCGGGCGCTGCCGTCGCCGGCGCCGCCGCACTGGGTTTCCCTGCCGTGACACGGGCGCAGAATGCGCCGGTTTCATTGCGGTTCCAAAGCACCTGGCCCGCCAACGACATCTTTCACGAGTTCGCGCGCGACTATGCGCAAAAGGTCAACGACATGGCCGGCGGTCAGTTGAAGATCGAAGTCTTGCCGGCCGGCGCGGTGGTCAAGGCGTTCGACCTGCTGGACGCGGTATCGGCCGGCACGCTGGACGGCGGGCACGGCGTCGTGGCCTATTGGTACGGCAAGAACACGGCCGTGGCGCTGTGGGGCTCGGGGCCGTCATTCGGCATGGATGCCAACATGTTGCTGGCCTGGCATGAATACGGCGGCGGCAAGGAATTGCTGACCGAAATCCAGAAGGCCATGGGCGTGAACGTGGTGTCGTTGATGTACGGCCCGATGCCGACGCAGCCGTTTGGCTGGTTCAAGCGCCCGGTCACCAAGGTGGAAGACGTCAAGGGCGTGAAGTTCCGCACGGTGGGCCTGGCCATCGACATGTACACGGCCATGGGCGCGGCGGTGAACGCCTTGCCCGGCGGCGAAATCGTGCCGGCGCTGGATCGCGGGCTGCTCGATGGCGCCGAGTTCAACAACGCGTCGTCCGACCTGGCGCTAGGCTTTCAAGACGTGTCCAAGATCTGCATGCTGCAAAGCTTTCACCAAAGCGCGGAGCAGTTTGAAGTGCTGTTCAACAAGGCCAAGTACGACTCGCTGCCGCCGCACTTGAAGCACGTGCTTAGCTACGCGGCGCAGGCCAGCAGCGCCGATATGTCGTGGAAGGCGGCAAACCGCTATTCGCAGGACTACATCAAGCTGCAGAAGGAACACAACGTCAAGTTCTACAAGACGCCGGACGCCATCTTGCAGCAACAGTTGAAGATCTGGGACGAGATGATCGCCAAGCGTTCCGCCGAGAATCCGCTGTTCAAGAAAGTGCTGGATTCGCAGCGCGCGTTTGCCGAGCGGGTGGGGCGTTGGCACGGGGATACCTCGGTCAACTACCGGATGGCCTACAACCATTATTTTTCGCGCACCAGCAAGCCGGCCTGACCTCATCCCAGGCCCATCGATGCTTCGTCTTATCCGCCTGATCGACCGCGTCTCCACCTTCGTCGGCAAGACCTTTGCCTGGCTGATCGTTGTGCTGACCCTGCACGTGTGCTGGGAGGTGGCGGCGCGGTATCTGCTGAACCAACCCAGCGCGTGGGCGTTCGACATGCAGATGATGTATTACGGCGTGCTCTTCATGATGGCCGGCGCCTACACGCTGGCGAAGAACGGGCACGTGCGCGGCGACATCCTCTACGGCTTTCTGCCGCCGCGCGTGCAGGCGGGGTTGGACGTGCTGCTGTACCTGGTGTTCTTCTTTCCCGGCGCCATCGCGCTGGTCTGGGCGGGCTGGTATTACGCCGGCTACTCCATCGCCATCGGCGAGCATTCCTCGCTGATGGCCAACGGGCCGCCCATCTATCCGTTCAAGGCGTTCATCCCCGTGGCGGGCGCGGTGTTGCTGCTGCAAGGCGTGGCCGAGGTGCTGCGTTGCGTGCTGTGCCTGCAACGCGGGGCGTGGCCATCGCGCGAGGAAGATGTCGAGGAAGTGGACGTGAACAAGCTCAAGAAAATGGTGCACGTCAAAGACGAGGACATCGTCCAGCTTGACCGCTACGTGACCCCGCCCGGGGAGCCGCGCCGATGAAAATCCACAAGGCCTTGTGGTTCGGCTTGTCGTGCATCGGAATCGTGCTGCTGATGATCGCGTTCCTGACGCCGTGGGGCGAACTGACCACGGGGCACATCGGGCTGTTGATGCTGGCGCTGATCGTGGTGGCGATCATGCTGGGCTTTCCCACGGCGTTCACGCTGATGGGCATGGGCGTGCTGTTCACCTTCCTGGCGTACTACATGCAAAGCGCCGACGCGGGTCGGTCGGTGGGGCAGACGCTGGACCTGATGGTGCAGCGCACGTACGCCACGATGACCAACGATTCGCTGATTTCGATTCCGCTGTTCGTGTTCATGGGGTACCTGGTCGAACGCGCCAACCTGATCGAAAAGTTGTTCCGGTCCATGCATCTGGCGCTGGCGCGCCTGCCGGGCGCGCTGGCGGTTGCCACGCTGGCCACGTGCGCGATCTTCGCCACGGCCACCGGCATCGTCGGCGCGGTGGTGACGCTGATGGGGCTGCTGGCCATGCCCGCCATGTTGAAGGCGGGCTACAGCGTGCGCCTGACGGCGGGGTCGATCACGGCGGGCGGCTGCCTGGGCATCTTGCTGCCGCCGTCGGTGATGCTCATCGTCTACGGCGCGACCACCGGCGTGTCGGTGGTGCAGCTGTACGCGGGCGCGCTGTTTCCCGGCATCATGCTGGCCGGCCTGTACATGCTGTATGTGATCCTGGTGGCCAAGCTGCGTCCCGACATGGCGCCGCCGCTGCCCGTCAGCGAACGCGGCGTGCCGCTGTCGCCCGAAGCCAAGACGCTGGCCGCCGCCGGCTACACGCGCGCGTTGTCGGGCATGGTGGCGGCGCTGTTCAAGGGGCGGCGCAATCACGGGGTGCCGTTCGGCTTCATGCTGCGCAACCTGGTCACGGTGCTGGCGCCGCTGGCGCTGACGGTACTGCTGGTGGCCGTGGTGCATCACGGCGTGACGCGTCCGATCGTGGAATACGACATTCCGGCGGAATTGCAGTTGGGATCGGGCGGGTTTGATTCCGGCCTGAGCGAGCCCGGCGCGGACGGCTTGGCAGAGCCGCCGGGCGGGGGGTTTGCGGAGCCTCCCATCGGTGGGCTGGCGGAGCCACCCGTCGGGGGACTGGCGGAGCCTCCCATCGGGGGACTGGCGGAGCCACCCATCGGGGGACTGGTGGAGCCACCCATCGGGGGGCTGGCGGAGCCACCCGTCGGGGGACTGGCGGAGCCACCCATCGGGGGACTGGTGGAGCCACCCGTCGGCGGGTCGGCGGCGCCTTCCGCTGGTCAATTGGCGGAACCGCCATCGCCCGGCGCCGCGGACTCGTCCGCCTCTGCGTCCCGCCCCGCACCCACCGGGTTTTGGATATTCGTCGCCGTCTGCGCGGTGGTGCTGGCCGTGTTCTATGCCGCCCTGACGTGGGCGCGGCTGGAAATCTTCAAGATGCTGATGGGCTCGTTCTTTCCTTTGGCAGTGATGATTGCCGCCGTGCTGGGCTCGATCGCGTTCGGCCTTGCCACCCCCAGCGAAGCGGCCGCCATGGGGGCCATGGGCGGCGCCTTGCTCGCCTTGGCCTACCGCCGGCTGAACCTGCCCGTGCTGCGCGAATCCGTATTCCTCACCGCCAAGACCACCGCGATGGTGTGCTGGCTGTTCGTGGGCTCGTCGATCTTTTCCGCCGCGTTTGCGCTGCTGGGCGGCCAGCGCATCATTGAAGAATGGGTGCTGTCGCTGGGCTTGACGCCGATTCAGTTCCTGCTGCTGGCGCAGGTCATCATCTTTCTGCTGGGCTGGCCGCTGGAGTGGACCGAGATCATCGTCATCTTCATGCCCATCTTCGTGCCTCTGTTGAATGCCTTTGGTATCGACCCGCTGTTCTTCGGCCTGCTGGTGGCGCTGAACCTGCAAACCGCCTTTCTGTCGCCGCCCGTGGCCATGTCTGCCTTCTATCTAAAGGGCGTCTCGCCGCCGCACGTGACGTTGAACCAGATCTTCCTGGGCATGATGCCGTTCATGGGGATCCAGGTAGTGGCGATTTTCCTGTTGTACGTGTTCCCGGGCATCGGCATGTGGCTGCCCACGGTGCTGTATCGCTAGGCCGGACGATCCGTGGTGGCGGAATGTGCCGGCGCTGTCTCGGCGCTGTCTCGGCGCTGTCTCGACGCTGTGTCGGCGCATTGCCGGTGCTTTGCCGGCGCTTTGCCGTGCATTGCCATGCCCATGCCTTGCCGACCCTTTGCCCGCGCTTACTCGCGCACCAGATACGCCTGCCCACCCGGTGCCAGATACGGCGTCAGGTCCTTGAACGGCACCGTGGCGTGCGTGCCCAGGCACACGCCCATCGCGTGGCCCACGCCGGATACCGACAAGGTCAGCACGCCCGGAGCCTCGGTTCCCAAGGCCAGATAGCTGGGCCAGAGGTCCGAGCATTCCTTCAGCGAATCATCGTCACCGCCCTCGATCTTCATGTCGGCTTGCGGGGCGCGGGCCTTGTCGATTAACGCAAGCAGCGCGGGGCTGGCTTCGCGCCATCCGTTTTCGCCCGGCACGTACGCATCCAGCACGCGGTTCCAATCCAGGTATTTGCCTTGAAGCAGGTCGAACGTGTAGGGCTCGAAATGGTTGTTGGGGTGCGCGCCGCCGCAGTACAGGCTGCCGGATTCGGTCACGGTCATCAGCGCGGTGGATAGCCATTGCACGGTGATGGCTTCCTCGTCATAGCTGCCCAGCGTGCCGGCGGCCGGATTGTCGTTGGTGTAGGCAGACGCCTTGCAAGCCAGCGCCGCCAGGCTCATCTGCCAGTGGCGCTGTTCAAGCAGCGCGTTGACGCGGGCCATCACCTGAGGATCGGGGTGGCGGCTCAGGCGCGGGTAGCTGAACTGTGTGCGGGGGTCGCGCCACATGCGGTAGGCGACGGCGCCGGTGCCGCTGTCAGCGCCGACCGGCACGGCGTGGCCGGCCAGCTTCAAGGTCTCGTAGGGGGCGTTGTTGGCGTTGATGCTTACGCCGTGATCGATGCCGCTGCCCATGCCGCCGCTGATCGCATCGGTAACGGCCTGCCCGCTGCCCGGCGCCAGCGCGCGAGGGTCGTACCGCGCCACGCGGCGCAGCGCGAAGGCGCGTTGTTTGCCCGTGCGGGCATCGACCCAGTGGCCGCGATACCCGTCGCCGTCGCGGTGCCCTTGCCAGGTGGCGGCTGCGGCGGCCTCGGCGTCCGGGGCAATGCCCGCTTCCTGTAGTTCATAAAACAGCCGGGGTTCCGCCAGGGCTTCGGGCGCGCCTTGCAAGGGGATGTCGACGCCGTGCTTCGGATAGAAATACCGGCCCGTCACGGGGCTGCCGTCCGCCCCTTGACCCTCCAATTCCATCACCACCTCGCCCGCGCCTTCAAGCGTGCCGACGTAGACGGTGCGTAAGCGGGTTTCGGCGGGTGCGGCCGCCACGGCACCGGCCGCCGCGGCACCGGCCGCCTCAACGTAGGGGGGCGATGCGATCAGCGCCAGTGCGGCAAGCATCAGACGGACAAGCGGGATAGGGGACATGGCGCAGTGTGGAAGACGGATGACAACGGGATGATAGCGGCCCCGTTCAGTCCGGATCACCGGCAGTGTCAATATCGTCACTTGCCAATCGGTGTGACGCCAGCAAAAACCGGCCCGCCTGGGTGCGCGAGGTATGCGCACGGCGGCTGGCGGGCACGCCGACCGCCGCGACCGAACGCCTGTGCAAGCGCGCACTGCGGTCGGTCGGGCCGTAGCGGCTGCGTTCAAAGCTGGCTCATGCCGCCATCCACGATGATTTCGGTGCCCACGATAAACGCGGATTCCGGCGCCGCCAGATGCAATACGGTCGAAGCCAGTTCCTGCGGTGTGCCGAAGCGGCCCAGCGGGATCTGCGCCTGGATGCCGGCGGCCGTTTTTTCCAGGGTGGCTGCGTCCAGGCCCAGCTTGCCGTAGATGGGGGTCGCGATCGGGCCGGGGCTAACCACGTTCACGCGGATGCCTCGGGGCAGCAGCTCGGCCGACAGCGTCTTGGCCAGCGAGATCAGCGCGGCCTTGCTGGCGGCGTAGATACTGGAGGCCGGCATGCCGATGTGGGCGTTGATCGACCCGTTCAGCACGATGGACGCGCCCGGGTTCAACAGCGGGTCCAAGGCCTGTAGCTGAAAGAACACGCCCTTGATATTGGTGTTGAAAGTTTGGTCCCACAGGTCTTCGGTGGCCTCGGCCAAGGTCGCAAACTTGGCGATGCCTGCGTTGACGAAAACGGCGTCCAGCCGCACGTCCGCGTCTTTCAGTGCCTGGGCCAGCGCAGCCGAGGCGCCCGGCGCGCCGGCCACATTGCGGATGGCCAGCGTGTTGCCGCCCAGCGTGGCCCGCGCGGTTTGCAGCGCGGCTTCGTCGCGGCCCGTGACGATGACGCGGGCGCCTTCGGCTGCAAACGCTTGCGCTGCCGCCAGGCCGATGCCGCTGGTGCCGCCGGTGACCAATACGTTCTTGTGTTCAAAACGGTTCATGGTGATCTCCTTGGGAGTCGTTCGATAAGGTGTAGTCATGTTGCGCCTGGGGCGGCGCTTTGTCGTACCATCTTTCGAACGAACACGTTCGAAGGAATTGCACATGTTGACCGCCCATGAACTGGCGCTGCTGGAAGCCATCAGGGACAGCGGCAGCCTGTCTCGCGCGGCGGTAAAGCTTGGCCGAGCGCCATCGTCCGTGTCGCACGCGGCCCGCCAACTGGAAGAACGCTTTGACGCGCTGCTGTTCGACCGCCGCCGCTACCGGCTGCAACTGACGCCCGCCGGGCAGCTGCTGGCGGACGAAGCCGCGCGGCTGATGCTGGACGTGTCCCGGCTGACGCAACGCGTCAAGCAGGTAGCCAGCGGTTGGGAAGATCGGCTGCATATCGTCAGCGACGAGATCCTGGAATTTGAATTGATGTCGCCGTTGATACATGCGTTTGATCGCCTGGATTCCGGGGTGAGCCTGCGCTTGACGCATGAGGTGCTGGGCGGCACGTGGGAGGCGCTGCGTGAAGGCCGGGCCGACCTGATTGTGGGAGCGACGAACGAGCCCCAAGCTATGCCGAATCTTCAGTGGGCGCAATTGGGGGCAATGGAATGGTTGTTCGCGGTGGCGCCGCGCCATCCCCTGGCCAAGCTGAAAACGCCCTTGCGGCAAGACCAGATTCAGCAGTACCGCGCGGTGGTGGTGGCGGACACGTCGCGCGGGGCGGCGGCGCGCGGCTATGGCCGGGTCAGCGGTCAGCCGGTGCTGGCCGTGCCCAGCATGCGCGCAAAGATCCTGGCGCAGCGCGACGGCCTGGGCATAGGCTGGGTGCCGCGCCACCGTGTGGCGTCGTTGCTGGCGCGCGGGGAATTATTGGAAATGGCCACCGAGACACCGCGTGAACCGAACATGCTGTACCTGGCATGGCGCGGCGGTCACGAGGGCCGCGCGTTGAAATGGTGGCTGGAGCAGTTGCGCCAGCCCACCATGGCGGCGGCGCTGATGCGGGGCGTGGATGCGTTTCGCTGATGTGCGAGTCCTGGCCTGTTAATCCGGCACATCACAAGGCACATCACAAGGCACATCACAAGGCACATCGCGCTGGCATGACACGGCGCGCCACATCGTCCGTCAAACTGCGCGGGCGATGCCTTCGGCCGCCAGCGCCGCCTGCACACTCGGCCGCATTTCAATGCGCGCCATATAGTCAGCCAGCACGGGTCGGCCCGCCAGATCGATGTCAAAAAACCGGGCCCATCGCAGCACGGCATACAGGTAAGCGTCGGCCACGCCAAAGCGGTCGCCAAGCAGGAAGGGCACAGATTGCAAAACGCCCGCCAGATAATCCAGCCGCTTTTCCACCCGGGCCTGCCACCACTGGCGCGCCTCGGCGGGCAGGGCCCGGTTGAACAGCGGGCCAAAGCCGCCATGGATTTCGGTGCTGATGAAGTTAAGCCATTCCTGCAAGCGGCTGCGGTCCCAGGTGCCGTTGGGCGGCGCCAGCCCGGCTTGCGGGTTCAGGTCGGCCAGATATTGCACGATGGCGGGTCCTTCGGTCAGCACTTGCCCGTCGTCCCGTTGCAGCGCGGCAACGTAGCCCTTCGGGTTGATCGCCAGGAAGTCGTCGCCGTCCTCGGTGCGCTTGGTTTGGTTGTTCACCCGCACCAGGGTAAAGGGCAGATCCAGCTCGCGCAGCACGATGTGCGGCGACAGCGAGCAGGTGTCGGGGGCGTAGTACAGCTTCATCGGTCGGTCCTTCGGTTCAGCAAGAAGGGCAAGCATGAGGCCGCGCCAGGCATGCGTAAAATTACTTCTTCAAAAATGTGAAATAAGCAGAGCTGATGCCATGATGAACCTGATGCACTGGCGGCTGGTGTTGGCCGTGGTGGACGCCGGCAACATCACGCACGCGGCGGCCGACGTGGGCATGACCCAGTCCGGCGCCAGCCAGGCCATCGCCAATCTGGAAGACATGCTGGGTGCGCCGCTGTTCACGCGCGACCGTCGGCAGACGTTGCCCACGGCATTGGGCCTGCGGGTGGCGGACGAGGCGCGGACCATGCTGGATGCGCTGGGGCGCATTCAAAATATGGCGCAAGACGCGTGCGGCACGGCGCGCGGTACGTTGCGCCTGGCCAGTTTTCCGATGGTGTTTTCCACCATCATGCCGCCGGTCCTGCGGCGTTTTCGGCAGCAGCATCCGGGCATCGACGTGGTGTCGCTTGAAGCCTCGGATGACGAGGTCGAAGCCCTGCTGGCGGCGGGCACCGTGGATGCGGGCGTGGTGCTGAACGCCGCGCCCGGGCGGCACGTGTGTCCGCTTGGCCAAGACGAATGGATGGCCGTGCTGCCCGCCGCGCATCCGCTGGCCCGCGCGGGTGACGCCGTGGACCTGGCGGCGCTGGCGGCGCAGCCTTTCGTGCTGGCTACAGGCGGATGCAGCGTGCACGCGCAGAGCGTGGCGCAGGACGCCGGCCTTGCCATCGATGACGTGCGCGCCACGGTGCGCGACTGGAGCAGCGCCTTTGCGCTGGTGCGTGAAGGCGTGGGCGTGGCGCTGGTGCCCGCGCTGACCCTGCCTGAAAACCGTCGCGGCCTGCGCGTGCTGCGGCTGGCGCAGCCCTTGTACCGGTCGTTCGGGCTGGCGGCATCGGCGCAGGCGGCCGACAGCGCGCCGGTTCAGGCCTTGTTTGCAATGTTGCGATCCCAACAGGAGGACCGGCGCGCGCCTGCGCCTTTGTCCGCGCCTTTGTCCGCGCCTTTACTCGCGCCTTTACTCGCGCCTGTGCCCACGCCTTTGCCCTGAGGCCTTTTCCTTGATGATCGTGGTCGTCATGCGTGCCGAATTTGCCACATGCTTGCGGCGCGCTGATGCGTGTTTGCCTTTAAGCTCCGACGGATAAGCGGATCGCCACCAACGTCGATGCGCCAAACTCGATGCACCAAACACAACAGTCCCAAGGACGGATATGGAAGAGACAACAACAAACGCGGCCATGAACTGGCCGCAACTGGTGGACGACCTGAACAAGCTGCTGCGCTTGAAGACCACCGTCATCGGCATGAAGCTGTTCGAAAACGACGCCGACATGGCCGGCATCAAGGGATTGCGCCGGCCGCAAGCCACGCACACCACGGATCAAATCGTGGGCATGGCCGCGCGGCTGGGGTGGACGGTGGGCATCACCGGCAACGATCTGGTCGGCGCGCAATGCCGCGCCGTGATCGGGCTGGGGCCACAAGACGAAGACTGGAAAAGCGGCAAGGATTACGTGGGCGTGTGGCACGCCACCGAAGCCGATGCGCGGGCACGGCAGGAAGCCTTGTCTTGTGTGCCGGCGGGCAAGTATCGCGGGCTGGTGGTGTCGCCGCTGGCGTCGGGCCGGCTCAACCCGCCCGACATCTGCCTGATCTACGCCACGCCCGGGCAGATGATTATTCTTATCAACGGCTTGCAGTGGAAGAACTACCGCCGCTTTGACTGGAGCGTGGTGGGCGAGACCGCCTGTGCCGACTCCTGGGGCCGGGCGCTGGCCACGGGTGAACCCAGCTTGTCCTTGCCCTGTTTTGCGGAACGCCGCTACGGCGGCGTGCCCGACGAAGAGATGCTGATGGCGCTGCCGCCGCGCTACCTGCCCATTGCCATCGAAGGCATGAAGGCACTGGCCGCCAACGGCTTGCGCTATCCGATTGCCCCGTATGGCATCCAGAACGACGTGCGGGCCGGCATGGGCGTCAGCTACGCACAGCCGCCCGCGCGCGGCGCTTAGAGGGGGTGGTGCAGCGCATCGGCAAAGGCGCGGGCGGCGGGCCCCAACGGCATGTCGATGCGGTGCGCCAGGTACGTCTCGGTCTCAACCTGGCTGCCGCGTCCCAGGCTATGCGTGGGCAGGCGCACCAGCCGGCCTTCGGCCAGGTCGCGCTCTACCTGCCACAGCGGCAGACGGCCCCAGCCCAGGCCCGACAAGATCAGTGCGTGTTTGGTGTCCTGGCCGCTGACGCGGCAGGTCTGCGGCGACAGCACGGCAAAGTCGCGTCCTTCACTTAAACCGGACGAGTCGGATTGCACGATCTGCAAGTGGTCGGCCAATTCCGGGGCGCCCAGCATGGCGTTGCCCGCCGGGTTGCTAGCCGGGTTGCCGCTCGGGTTGCTAGCCAGGTTGCTAGCCAAGTCGCCGGCTGCGTCGCCGGCTGCGTCGCCCGCCGCGTTGCCCATCGCGTTGCCCATCCGGTAGCCCACCACTTTGCGCGCCAAAGGATGGCCGACGCCGACCACCGCCACCATCTGCACCGACGACAAGGCCTGCACGGCGATCCGTGGATGGCGGAAGTGCTCGCCCGCAATGATCCCAAGCGTATGGTTGCCCGACAGCAGCGCGTCGATGGGACCACCCAGCGGCAAGACCGCCACGCGCGTGGCCACTGTGGGATAGGTGGCGCGCATGGCCTTCAGCGCCGCGCCCACGTCGGCAATGGGAAACAAGGTGTCCACGACCAGTGACAGTTCCAGTTCGACCCCCGTGCCCATACCCTGAGCACGAGCGCGCATGGCGTCCACCCGCAGCAGGATGTCGCGCGCGTTGGCCAGCAGCGCCTGGCCTTGGGGCGTCATCACGGGGCGATGGCCGGCGCGGTCGAACAACGTCACGCCCAATTGCTGTTCCATATTCGCAATGGCGTGGCTGACCGCCGACTGCACGCGGGACAGGCTGCGCGCGGCCGCGCGAAAGCTGCCGGCATCGGCCACGGCGACGAACACACGCAATTGGTCCAGGGTCAGGGCATCTATCATCGGGCGGGCCGGTGGCCGGTTCGGTTCGGTTCGCTTCGCTTCAGGCCGGCTAAATTGGGCGGCTTGATCTAATCGATCGATCATTCTCATCGAAAAATAATCACTTCTCAAGATCGCGCGGGGCGGGCATGCTGGCGCCTTCGCATGGGTAATGAGGCAGGCATGAGCCAGGTTGAAACCCGTTGGGCCGGCGTGGGGGCCATTGTGGGCGCGGGCGTGGTGGCGTCGCTACAGGTGGGCAAGGTCATCATTGCCGCGCCGCTGTTGCGCCAGGACATGGGCCTGGATCTGGCGTCGATCGGCACGCTGACCGCCGTGTTTTCCCTATTAGGCGTCGTGGGAGGCATCGCCTCCGGCGGCGTGATCGCGCGTTTCGGCGCGCGCCGCATGCTGCTGCTGGGCTTGTTGGCCACGGCGCTGGGCACGGCCACGGGCGCCATTGCGCCCAGCTACCCGCTGTTGCTGGCGTCGCGCGTCGTCGAAGGCCTGGGTTTTCTGATGATTACCGTGGCCGGCCCGGCCGCCTTGCAGCGCCTGGTGTCGGCGTCCGGTCGGGATTTTGCCTTTGCTCTCTGGAGCTGCTACATGCCCACCGGCATGGCCATTGCCATGCTGGCCTCGCAGGCGTTCGAGCACTGGCAGGCAGTTTGGTGGTGCGCGGGCGCGGCAGTGATCGTGTCGCTGGCCAGCGTGGCCGCGCTGCTGCCGGCTGGGCAAGCTGCTGCGCCCGCGCCCTTGTCCTGGCGCGGCATGCGGCAGGATACCGTTGATACGCTGAGCGCGGCCGGGCCGGTGCTGCTGGCCTTGTCGTTCACGCTCTACAGCCTGATGTTCTTCGCGCTGTTCACCTTCCTGCCGGTGCTGCTGATGGATCAGCTTGGCCTGACGCTGGCCCAGGCGGGCCTGTACAGCGCCATCGCCAGCGCCGCCAACATCGTCGGCAACCTGGGCGCGGGCGTGCTGCTGGCGCGCGGCTGGCGGCGATCCACCTTGATCGCCTGCGCCAGCGTGACGATGGGGGTGGTGGCGCTATTGATTTTCCGTTCCGTGCTGCCGGCCATGCCGACCTTTCTGCTGTGCGTACTGTTCTCGGCGGTGGGCGGCCTGATCCCCGCCACCTTGCTGGGCACGGCGCCGCTGGTCGCGCCGCGTCCGGCGTTGACGGCGGCGTCGGTCGGGCTGGTGATGCAGGGAAGCAACCTGGGGCAGGTGATCGGGCCGGTCACCGTGGGCGGCGTGATCGACCGCTACGGATGGAGCGCGGCGTCGACCATCGTGCTGGCGGCGGGCCTGGGCGGCGTGTTGATCGCGGCCGCCTTGCGGCGCGTGCGTGCGGCACGCTTGTAGGCGCCTATCAAAGGCCATCCCGTGCAGGCTACGTTTTGCATGCTGAAGCTGATGCTGAGCGACTTGTGCGCGTGCGGGACCCGCTATAGCGCCACGGGGACCGGCACCGGCTTGACGCGCACCGCGCGCAACACGCCCACCATCAGGCACGCGATGCCCACCATTGTCAGCGGCTGCGGCATCGTGCCGCGCAGGATGAAGGCGTACGCCAGCGCGGCCAGCGTTTCGAAGACGATGAGCTGGCCGGCCAGCGCGGTGGGCAAGCGCTGGCTGGCTTCGTTCCAGCACAGCGTGCCCAGCCAGGAGGCGAACAGCCCGATGGCAATCATCAAGCCCAGGAAGCGTTCCGGGTTGGGACCCAGCGGCATGTCAAAGCCGCTATCGGCGGCGGCCATGCCGATCCACAGCAACCCGTAGCCAGCCAGCGCCAGCGGCAACGTCGCCAGCCCTTGCGCGGTGGCCCAGGTGCTGGGGCTGCGGTCGGGGTGCGCCCGCAGCCAGTCGGCATTGCGCAGCGGATACCAGGTCCAGCAGGCGACGGCCACCAGCGCCAACAGGGCGCCCACTGCGTAGCGCGACAAGTCGGCATCCGCGTCCTGGCGCAACGCTTGCAGCTCTACCTGGTTGACGCAGCCGATGCCGAACGCGATCAAGGCCAGCGAGGGGGCCAGCCGCTTCCACGGCAGTTTGCCGTCGCGGCGCGCGTTACGCAGGTTGGCGCACACGGCAATCACGACCGGCAGCGTGCCGATGATCATCGTGGGCACGGGGCCGCCCGCGCGTTGGATGGCGCTGGCCAGGCACAGGTAGTACAGCAGGTTGCCGATGGCGGCCAGTTTCAGCGCCTCGATCCAGTCGGCACGGCGCAGTTGCCGCAGCCGGTTGCGGTCCAGCCATGCCAGCGGTAGCGCAATCAGGCCAAAGGCCAGGTAGCGCGCCACCGATTGCAGCGCGGCCGGATATTCCGGCAGCAACAATGGCCCCACGAATACCAGCCCCCACATCAAGCCCGCGGCCAGCGCGTAAAGGGTTCCTGCCCACATGCCTAGCTCTCCTGCGTATCGATGGGGCAGTCTAGCCAGGGCGGGCCGGCAAATCTTGTACCAGATTGCGGTGCGGCCGGCGCATGCGCGCAGCCGCTGGGCGCTTGGCGCTTGCGGTGGGTCCTTATCCTGTCAGGGCTTCGAAGGCGGGGCGCGCGCCTGCCTATCGGCGCACCTGCTTCTGATAGCGGGCGGGCGTCACGCCGTAGCGGCGTGAAAATGACCGCGTCAAATGCGCCTGGTCGGTCAGACCCGCCGCCAGCGCCACCTGCGCCGGCGCAATGCCGTCGGCCAACAGGCGCTTGGCTTGGAACAGCCGCAGTGCCATCAGCATCTGCTGCGGCGTGGCGTGATAGTGCGACTGAAAGCGTCGCAGGAAATGAAAGGGGCTGAGTCCGGCCACCGCCGCCAGCTCGTCCAGCGTCAAGCGACGCGACAGGTTTGCCCGCAGATAGTCGATGACAGGCGCAAAACGCGGCGCGCCCTCGGTCGGCGCGTTATTCGGCACCCGGGCGTGACGGCGGAATTCATGGACCAGCGTATACAGCGCGCTGTCGAAAGCCAGCGGTTCATGTGCCTGCCATAAGCGGTCGAGCAGGGCGGTGACGCGCTGCGCGCTGGCCGCGTCATGGCCGACGGCCGCGTTGAACCACCAGCCGCTTTCGCCAGATACCCGCGCCACCACGTCGGGGTCGATGTACGCCATGCGATAGCGCCAGCCGCCCACCGTTTCGGCGCGGCCGGTGTGCAGTTCGTCGGGGTTCATCAGCACGACCGAGCCCGAAGGCGCCAGGTGGTCCGCACCGCGATACCGGAAGCGTTCGACGCCGGATTCGATGGCGCCCAGTCCATAGGCTTCGTGCGTGTGGGGTTCGAAGGCGTGGCGGATGATGTGCGCGCGGTACAGCTCCACGCCGGGCTGATGCGCGGCGCGGCGGAATTCGGCGCGGTCATTGGGATGATCGAACGCCGCCGGCACGCCCGTCAGCGCGGGGGCGTCGAGCGTGGGGGAAGACGGGGAGGCGGCGAGCGGGGAAGCCATGCTTCGGATTTAAGCACGGTCCGGAATCGGCGGATGCGTCGGCGTGTATGAAGCCAATGCAAGGCCCTGGGCCAAGGGGAAGCCGAAGCCGGAGCCGAAGTCGAAGTTGAAGCCGAAGCCGGAGCCGGAGTCGAAGTCGAAGTCGAAGTCGAAGTCGAAGTCGAAGCTGTAGCCGAGGCCGAAGCCGAAGCCGAAGCCGAAGCCGAAGCCAAAGTCGAAGCCCGAGCCAAAGTCGAAGACAAAGACAAAGCGGCTATTCCCGCATCGCTTTCGCGCGCCCCAGCAGCAGTTCGCGTTCGCGAGCATTGCGCGTCATGCCTGCCGCGCGCTCGAATTCTCCGTGCGCTTCCGCTTTGCGGCCTAATTTGGCCAGCAGGTCGCCGCGCACGCTGGGCAGCCAGTGGTAGTTAGCCAGCGCGGGCTCGTCGGCCAGCGCATCGACCAAGTCCAGCGCCGCCTGAGGCCCGAACGCCATGCCCACAGCCACGGCGCGGTTCAGCGCGACCACGGGCGAGGGCACCAACTGCACCAGCGCGTCGTACAGCGCAACGATGCGCGGCCAGTCGGTGTCGCCGGGCGTTGCCGCGCGCGCGTGGCAGGCGGCAAGTTCGGCTTGCAGGACATAAGGGCCGGGCGGCCCGCCCAGCGAGGCGGCGCGGGCCAGGGCGGCCAGCCCGCGCCGGATCAGCAAGGGGTCCCAGCGGGCGCGGTCCTGGTCCATCAGCAGGACGGGCCGGCCCTGGGCGTCCGTGCGCGCATGCAGGCGCGAGGCTTGCAGTTCCATCAACGCCGCCAACCCGTGCACCTCGGCCTCGTCCGGGCTCAGTTCGGCCAGGATGCGCCCCAGGCGCAGCGCCTCGTCGCACAGCGCCGGGCGCATCCAGTGGTCGCCGGACGTGGCCGAATAACCTTCATTGAAGATCAGGTATATGACTTCCAGCACAGAGGCCAGGCGCGGGCCGCGGTCTTGCGCGGCGGGGACTTCAAACGGCACGTTGGCCGCGGTCAGGTTGCGCTTGGCGCGCACGATGCGCTGCGCAATGGTGGATTCCGACGCCAGGAACGCGCGGGCGATCTCGGCGGTGGACAGGCCGCCAAGCAGCCGCAACGTCAATGCCACGCGCGCGTCGGTGGACAGCACCGGGTGGCAGGCGGTGAACAGCAGGCGCAGCAGGTCGTCGCCGATATCGTCCTGGCGCGCGGCGTCCAGCGCATCGACGAAGTCGGGCTCCACGTCCGCCTGCAAGGCTTCAAGTTCGTGGCCGATCTGCTCGTGCTTGCGGGTGTGCAGCGCGTCCAGCCGCAAGCGGTCGCGGGCGCGGTTTTTTGCGGTCGTCATCAGCCAGGCTCCCGGGTTGTCCGGCACGCCGGTGTCGGGCCAGCGTTCCAGGGCGGCCACCAGCGCATCCTGCGCCAGTTCTTCGGCCAGCCCGACGTCGCGCACCAGCCGCGCGACGCCGGCGATGACGCTGGCGGCCTCGATCCGCCAGACCGCCTCGATAGCGCGATGCGTGGCCGCTTGTGTCATGCCTGTCCGGACTGATCGGTTTTGTCGGCTTTGTCGGCTTTGTCGGTTTGGCCGGATTGTTCGACGTGGCCGGGCTCCATGTAGACCAGCTCCCAGATATGGCCGTCCAGGTCCTCGAAGCCGTGCCCGTACATGAAACCGTGGTCCTGCGGTTGGCGCGGCGCGGTGCCACCAGCCGCCACGGCGCGGGCCACCAGGTCATCAACTTCGGCGCGGCTGTCGCAAGACAGGCAGAGCAGCACTTCCGTTGCCTTGGTGGCGTCCACCAGCGGCTTGCTGGTGAAGCCCTTGAAGAAATCGCGCGTCAGCAACATGGCGTAGATGTCGTCGCTGATGACCATGCAGGCGCCCTGGTCGTTGGTGAACTGCGGATTGAAGCTGAAGCCCAGTTGCTTGAAAAAGGCTTGCGATTTCTGCATGTCGCCGATGGCGAGGTTGACGAATATCTTCTTGTGCATGGGAAGTCTCCGGGGAAGGGGCGGTGGGATCAAAGGCGGGGTCAGCGGGTGGGGCCGGTCAAGTCACGAAAGCGTTCCACTTCCTTGCTGGGTTCGAATTCGTCCAGCTCAAAAAGTTGGCGCACTTCAATCTCGCAGGGCTGGCCGGGAAAGGGCTGCGGAAAGCGCAGCGCCCATTGCATCGCTTCCTCGCGCGAGCGCACTTGAATCAGGGTGTAGCCGGCAATCAATTCCTTCGTTTCCGCAAACGGCCCGTCGATGACCTGGCGCTGGCCGTCCAAGTACTGTACGCGCCAACCTTTGGACGTGGGGTGCAGGCCGTTGGCATCGAGCAGCACGCCGGCCTTGGCCAAGGCTTCGTGGTACGCCAGCATCGAGGCCAGCAGGCTTTCGTCGGGCATCATGCCGGTTTCGCTGTCGGGCGTTGCCCGGACGAGGATCATGAAACGCATGGGTCTCTCCTTGATGGGGTGGGTATCAAGACGACGAACGGCGTTCCTTCAAATCGACATCGATCGACATCAATCCGCAAATATTCGGGTAACTACCAGGATCAACAGCTTGTTACTAAGGTGCAGCCCTGGTTGCAGCCTGTCCCCATACACTGCCAGCGTTTCAAACCCCTTGCCCTGAATATCGACATGAGAATGTTCTGTAGTTTTGCCTTGCTGGTTTCGCTGCTGTCCGGCTGCGCCGTTTACACCCCCAGTGGGTCCGTGGTGGTTGATCCGCATGACGGCGGCGGCCGGGGCGGCTTCTGTCCGCCGGGGCAAGCCAAGAAAGGCAATTGCTGACGCGCTACGACTGCCAGGGATCGATCACTGAAACGCCCGCCGCCGTAAAAGGCGCCACGTCCCGCGTGGCGACGCTCATGCCGTGCGCAGCGGCGGTGGCGGCGATGTATACATCCGCCGCGGCAATTGCCTGACCCGAGGCCCGCGCACGCGCCATTAAAGCCGCATATTGCTGGCTTGCGGCGGTGTCGAAAGACAGCACGCGCCCGGCAAATAACGCCAGCACTTGTTGCTCCAGGCTGCCTTGCAAGACGTTGCGGCGTTTGCCGGCAGGCATGCAGGCCACGCCAAAGCGCAATTCGGCAACCGTGACCGCCGATAGAAACAGGGTTTCCAGCGGCTGCCTGTCGATCCACGCAATGACGGCATCGGATGGCGCCTGGCGCAGCGGCTCGGAGATGACGTTGGTATCCAGCAGAATCATTCGAACCTCGGCGGCGCGGCAGGCGTTTTGTCGCGTTGGTCGAACAGGGCGGCTTCCTGGTCGGTCAGTTTGGCTTGGTTGCCGATACGCGCAAGCAGCGAACCCAGCTTGACCCGACCTTCGGGCTTGACGGCATCTTCCAGAATGGCGCGCACCTCGGCTTCCGTGCTGCGGCCATGCTGGGCCGCCCGCACGCGCAGCGCGCGGTGCACTTCGTCGGAGATGTTCCTGACAGTCAACATAGGCATGATGCGTTGCCTCCATATGCATTCGATGCATGCAGTTTATGTAAGTGCAGTCATTCGTGCAAATGGTGGGGGTGTCGCAATGACGACACTGCGTGTTCACATGAAGCACGGCCCAAGCTCCCGGACTTCCACCGTGGCCCATTCGGCCGCCGGGCACTCGGCCGCCACGGCCAGCGCTTCTTCGCGCGTGTCCACCGTCAGCAGGAAGAAGCCGCCGATCATTTCCTTGGCTTCGGCAAACGGGCCGTCCATCAAGGAACGCTCGCCGTTGCGGACCTGTAGCCGGACGCTCTCGGATTCCGACTTCAGCGATTCGGCGCTGACCAGCAGGCCCCGGCCTTTCAGGTCTTCGGCGTAGCGCACCATTTGCGCGTAGGCCTCGCGGCCTTCGTCGGGCGTGCGCTGGGCACGTTGGCCCACGGGTTCGACGATCAGCAACATATAGGACATGGTTTTTCCCGGTTCTGGCCGACAGGCCGATGGGGCGAGCTTAACGCCGCCGCGCGGCGCCACGCCACCCCAGGCGTGAGGCTTTTGTCAGCCTTTGCGCCGGGAAGTCCGTGGCAAAAAAAACCGGCTGGGCCGGTTTTTCTTTGACGAGACACGCTCAGGATCGCGCGGCTGCGCTGTCCGCCGTGGCGGCCGGCTTGGGTGCGACCGGCATAGGCGCGGCCGGCTGAGGCGCGGCCGCTTTCGCAGCGGGCACCGTCGCAGCCGTTGCCGCCTTTTCCCCGGTCGCCGGCGCCGAAGACGGCGCGGCCTTGGCGGCGATCTGCTTGGGCGCAATGTCCATGATCAGCTCGACGCGGCGGTTGGCGGCGCGGCCGGCCGGCGTGTCGTTCGATTCGATGGGCCGCGTTTCGGCATAGCCCACCGCGCGCAGGCGGTCGGCGGCCACGCCGTCGCGCACCAGCTCGCGCAGCACGCTGGTGGCGCGACTGCTGGACAGTTCCCAGTTCGAGGCGAACTGGCGCGTCTGGATCGGCACCGGGTCGCTATGGCCTTCCACCGACACCTGGTACGCGTTCTTGTTCAGGATGGTGGCCAGGCGCTTGATCACGTCCAGACCGGACGGGCTCAGCGTCGCCTGGCCGGACGGGAACAGCAATTCATTGCTGATGCGGAAGCTGACCGACTGCTCGTTGATGATCACGTCCACCGACTTGGCCAGGTCGCCCAGGCCCAACGATTCCTTGGACGGCGCCTTCAGCGGCGGCGCGGCATCGGCCACTTTCTCGCCGTCCTCGGCGGGGGCGGCGTCAGCCGTGGCGGCAGGGGCGGGCGGCTCGGCCCAGCTGGCCGGAATGGCGACGGCGTCGAACTCGGCGTATTCGCCGTCGTACTTGGGCAGCCCGGCGGTGGCCAGCGTGCCCACCAATTCAATCGGCTTGCCCGATGCTTCCGTCGCCTGGCCATGCAGGCGCGAGACGGCCAGCATCACCACCAGCATCGCCAGCAGCAGGGTGATCAGGTCCAGATAGCTCAGCAGCCAGTTCTCGGCGTCTTGCTCCGGCGTTTCGTCCACGTGCCAGCGCGCGTAGCGGTCCTTGCGGTCGCTTTTGCTGGGGCGCCAGCCGCTGTTGTCCGCCGCTTTCTGGGCGCGCAGTTGGGCCTGGCGGGCCTGTTCGATCCGCTGCGCCAGGGAAGGTGAAATCAGGCTCATTGACGCACGGCGGCCGGACGGGTGATGGACACGGGCTGCGCGGCGGCTTGGGTGGACGCGGGGACCGGCTTGACCTGGCCTTCCGTCTTGGCCTTGGCCTTGGCTGCGCCCTGGCCGCCGTCATAGATTTCGTCTTCGACGTGCAGCACGAACGAATTGAGCGTTTCGCGCACCATGGCCGGGCCGCGCTTCTCGCACATCATCGAGATGCCTTGCAGCACCATGTTCATGGATTCGACGCGGCGCGCGGTGCGGCGTTCCAGCTTCAGCGCGATGGGCTTGCAGATCAGGTTGGCCAGCAAGATGCCGTAGAACGTCGTCATCAGCCCCACGGCCAGATGCTGGCCGATCATCGTCATGCTGCCGTCGCCCAGCACGGCCATCAGATTGATCAGCGCCACCAGCGTGCCCAGCATGCCGAAGGCGGGCGCGAACGTGGCCAAGACGCGGAACATCTGCGCTTCGGCCTGCTCGCGGGCGCGCAACCGCGCCACGCGCCATTGCAGCACTTCAATGATCTGGTCTTCGGGGGTGTTGTCGATAATCAGCTGCACGCCCGTGCGCAGAAACGGGTTCGACACCTTCTTCAGTTCCTGCTCGACCTTGTGCACATCCGTGTTCATCCACAGTTGCGCCATGGACACCAGCTCTTCGATGTCGCGTTGCTGGTCGTGCTGGTCGTTGCGGAACACGGTGCGCACCAGCTTGAAGATGCGCAGCACTTCCGGCAGCGGATAGGCGATGAAGAGCGCCGCGCAGGTGCCGCCCAGCACGATGGCCAGGCCGGGCAGGTTCAGGTACATGCTGGCGTCGGTGGCGGACAGCGCCACGACGATGACAAGGGTTAGCAGGCCGACGGCGGCGCCGATGAGGGTAGACGGATTCATGGATCTTGCCCGAAGGGAATGGCACGCCGAGCCGGAATGCCGGATTGTCGGGAATTCTAGCCAGCGCGCGGCCGAGTCAATCCACCGGAAAGCGGGGGGAAAGGGCCGGTAAGCGCCGGCTTAAGGGATGCTGTCAGGAACCCGATTGGCCGCGTTGAAAATAGGGCCGGGTCGAGGCGGCGCGTGGGGAAAATTGCGCCAAGGCGGGGGGGTGAAGCCGGATATGTATATCATGAGCGCTATCTGGCGGCCCGAAGCACGTGGCCGCCGCGGCTTTGGAGAAGAAAATGACTACCCCCAACGAAAACGTCAGCATGGCGCTTTTCTGCGACTTCGAGAACGTGGCGCTGGGTGTGCGGGACACCAAATACCAGAAGTTCGACATCCGGCCCGTGCTGGAACGGCTGCTGCTCAAGGGCAGCATCGTGGTCAAAAAGGCCTATTGCGACTGGGAACGCTACAAGGAATTCAAGGCCCCCATGCACGAGGCGAACTTCGAGCTGATCGAAATTCCGCACGTGCGCCAATCGGGCAAGAATTCGGCCGATATCCGGCTGGTCGTGGACGCGCTGGACTTCTGCTACACCAAATCGCACGTCAACACCTTCGTGATCATCAGCGGCGATTCCGACTTTTCGCCGCTGGTGTCCAAGCTGCGCGAGAACAACAAGAAGGTGATCGGCGTGGGCGTCAAGCAATCCACGTCGGACCTGCTGATCGCCAACTGCGACGAATTCATTTTCTATGACGACCTGGCGCGCGAAGGCCAGCGCACCGCCGACGCCCGCCGCGACAATCGCGGGGGCGCCGCCGCAGGCGCCGCGCAGCGCCGCACGCCTGACGAAGAGATTCGCCGCAAGGAAGAACTGGAAGCCCGCAAGACCCAGGCCGTCGACATGGTCGTCGAGACCTTCGAAGCGCTGATGGCTGAACGCGGCGACAGCGGCAAGATCTGGGCGTCGGCGCTGAAAGATGCGCTGAAGCGCCGCAAGCCGGATTTCAACGAGTCGTACTACGGCTTTCGCGCCTTCGGCAACCTGCTGGATGAAGCGCAGTCGCGCGGCTTGCTGGACGTGGGCCGCGAAGAAAAATCGGGCACGTACGTGTATCGTGACAGCATCGACGCCGCGCCGCCGGTGAACCGCGCGGCCAATGGCAACGGCGGGCGCAACGCGCCATCGCGCCAGGCTGCCGTGGCGGATGCCGACGACGGGCAAGGCGACGCCGCCCAGGAAGAATCTCAGTCCCCATCCCGGTCATCGCGCAAATCGCGCGGGGGGCGCCGGTCGGGCCGTGGCACCGGCTATTCGGCCGAGCAGGGCGCTAACGATGGCGGCGGTGAGACGCTGGCGCAGGACGAGTCTGCTTCGTTTGACGCGGATTCGGCCTCGCCCGTTGCCGCCGACGCCGATGAAACGTTTGCCGCGCCGCAGGCTTCGCCGGTGACGGGTGTGTCCACAGAGGATGATGCGTCCACTACCGGGCAAGCCCCCGTCGCCGCGCGTGAGGGTGAGCACGAGGGTGAGCGCCAAGGTGAGCGCGATCGGGGCCGTGGCGGACGCGAAGGCGGGCGAGATCGCGGACGTGATCGTGGCCGGGACCGTGGGCGCGATCGCGCCCGTCACGGCACGCACGTAAACGCCCTGGCCAGTGAGTCGGCGGTGGGCGAATCGTCGCCGGGGAACCCGTCGGACGACGTCCAGGCCAATACTGCCAAGGCCGCCGACGCCGCCGCTGCTGCGGCCACCGCGGCAGCGGCTACCGCCGCAACCGCCGCCGCCGCCGAGCAAGCCGCGCAAGCCGCCGCTCGTGAAGCCGCCAAGGTTGACGCCATGCGCGCCGATGCGCTGGCCCGTGCCCAGGCGTCCAAGCCTGTGCAGCCGTCGCGCCTGCCGCCCATGCCGACGCCGTTGCCGCAAGCACGCCAACCGCTGCCGGCCGTGAATATTGCCGAGTGGACGTTTGTTGAAGCGCCCGCTGAGGCGCGCCGCGAGCCGGGCAACAAGGCGCCGGCCAAGGTCACCGACCCGTTCGAGGGCGCCGTGCTGCGCCGGATCACCGAACCGGCTGCGCCCACGTCCGCTTCCGCATCGGAATCGTCCAAGCCGCAAGCCAAGCCTGCCGCCAAGTCGGCAGCGAAGACGCCGGCCAAGTCGGCGAGTAAGTCAGCGGCCGATACGACGGCTGAGACGGCGTCGGACAAGACCGCCGGTAAGGCAAGCGACACGGCAAGCGATACGGCAAGCGATACGGCAAGCGACACGGCAAGCGACACGGCAGCCAAGTCCGCGGCCAAGACGGCAACGAAGACGCCGTCCAAAACCGCAACCGGGACCGCAACCGGGACCGCAACTAAGACCGCAACTAAGACCGCAACTAAGACCGCAGCCAAGACCGCAACGAAGTCGGCCTCCAAAACCGCAGCAAAAACGGCAGCCAAGCCCGCCGGCAAGCGCGCGGCGCAGTCGGCCGATAACGCCGCCCCGGCCGACGCGGATGCCGCGCCCGCCAAGTCGGCCAGCCGTACGCGCCGCACGCGCAAGTCGGACGACTCGGCGTCCTGATTCGTCAGGGCGTCATCGTCAGCCTGGGGCTTGCCCATGCAATATGTGCTCATCAGTTCGTGCCTGTTGGGCAACCCCGTGCGCTACGACGGGCGCGGGGTGCCCCACGGTGACGCGGTGCTGGCGCGCTGGCGCGACGAAGGCCGGGTCGTGCCCGTCTGCCCGGAGGTGGCGGGCGGCATGCCCGTGCCGCGCCCGCCCGCTGAAATCGAAGCGGGCAAGCGTGCCGCCGACGTGTTGGCCAGCGGCGCGCGCGTCATCGCGGTAACGGGGCAGGATGTCACGGTGCCTTTCGTGCAGGGCGCCCATGCCGCGCTGGCGCTTGCCCGGCAACACGGCATTCGCATTGCCGTCTTGAAGGAAGGCAGCCCGTCTTGCGGCAGCGGCTATGTCTACGACGGTCATTTTGCTGGCCGGCGCCAATCCGGCGTGGGCGTCACAGCTCAATTGCTGACCCTCGCCGGCGTGCGCGTCTTCAGCGAAAAGCAATGGGCGGACGCCCAGGCGTGGCTGGCACAGCTGGAGGCCCGGGATGTGGGCTAGCGTTGGCGTTCTGGTGCTGCTGGGAGGGCTGGCGTTGGTGATGTTGGTGGGGTTGGTGGCGGCCTCAGCTGTCCGCGCATCCCGCAAACGGCTCGGAACGCAAGCCGGCAGCGATTCCAGCGCAATGCAATCCGCCGCTGGGCGCCGGTCGCTTTGGTCGAATTCGTCGCTTTGGTCGAATTCTTCGCGTCGGTCGAATTCGTCGCGTTCTTCGCATCCCTTACATTCATCAGGATCGTCACGTTCATCACGATCGTCACGTTCATCACGATCGTCACGTCCGCTGCTGCGCCTTGCCGCCGTGCTGTGCCTTGCCCTGTCCGCATTCTTCTTTTACGCCTGGTACGCGTTCTATTGGAAGTGGGACTTCAATGAGCTGGGCCGCTACTACGATCCGGTCGAGCAGGTGGTCTACACGTCGTCCGGCTTTGTCTGGATACTGCCGGCGACTTTGCTGCTGGCCGCCGGCATGGCCTTCATCTGGCGCGGTTGGCGGCGCTGAGCGGTCCGCCTTGCATGCGCGAGGTGGCCGCCGTTGCGGCGCGTATGCCGCAATTCCTCGGCATATGTTCGACATGCGTTCGGCATACGTTCGGCATACGTTCGGCATACGTTCGGCATACGTTCGGGATTTTTTCCGCGTTCTTTCCCCGCCTATTCCGCGCGGATGTTCGCCGCCTTCACGATCTTGCCGTTGTCCACGTATTCGCGTTGCACCTGAGACGCGAATTGCTCGACGCTGCCCGGCGACATGATGTTCAGCGCATCCGTCAGCGGCTTGCTGATGTCGGGCATGGCCGCCACCTTGTTGATCACCGCGTTCATGCGCTGCCGAAACTCCGCGCTGGTGGACGCCGGCGCAAAAAAGCCGAAGGTGGACGTCATGTTCGCCATCGGGTAGCCCAGTTCGGCAAAGGTCGGCGTCTCGGGCCAGCCCGGCAACCGCTTGGGCGACCCCACGGCCAGCAGCTTCAGCTTGCCTTCCTGGATCAGCGTATTGACGGGGGCCGACGCGTTGACCAGCATCAGCGTGAACTGCCCGCCCAGCGCATCGGGCACCATCTGCGCCATGCCCTTGTAGGGCACGTGCGTGATGCGCACCTTTGCCTGCCCGTTGATCTGTTCCAGCATCAAATGCCCCAGCGACCCCACGCCCGCCGTCGCCAGCGACAAACCGTCCGGGTCCGCCTTGGCCTGGTCCACCATGTCCTTGAAATTCTTGCCCGTGAACTTCGGCCCGCCCACCAGGTACACCGGCGAATACATCACGGCGGCCACCGGCGCCAGGTCCTTCAAGGGGTCATACAGCGTCTTCATCACGTGCGGCGACAGCGTAACCGGGCTGACGGCGGTAAAGCCCAGCGTGTTCTCGTCGTGGGCGCGGGCAACGGTATTCATGCCGATCATGCCGCCCGCGCCGCCCCGGTTTTCAACGACGACCGGCCGCGCCAGTTCCGTGGCCAGCTTCTGGGCAAACGCGCGCGCGGTGTTGTCCACGATGCCGCCCGCCCCGTAAGGCACGACGATGGTCAGCGCCTGTGGCTTGGCGTCGGCCTGGGCCAGGGCGGTGGATGAGACGGCGCAGGCCGCGCTGAATGCGCAAAGCCCCGCAAGCCGCTTGAAATTCAACATGGCTTCCCCTTGGTGTCGCGGCTGGGTCGCCGCGGATGTCGACGGCGCGGTAAAGCAACGCGCCGGCATGCAGTGTGTGCAGGCCGGCGCGCGGGGACAATCGGGATTACCCGGAAAGCGGCATCAGTTGGCGCGGTAGCCCCGGCTGCTCATGCACGAATCCAGCGAATGGTTGTAGGTGTCCACCATGACTTGCGTGGTCCATTGCGTGATGGTGGCCGGGTCGTACCCGCTTTGGTTCATGGCCCAGCGCTGGCATTCGGCTGTGGCATTGGCCTGCGCCGAACTGACCTTGGGCGCTGCTTCGTACTGCACCGGCTTGTATTGCGGCTCGGGTTGCGCATAGGCAACGGGCGGTTCGGCGTACAGCGGCGCGGACGTCAGCGGGGCCGAATACACCGGTGGCGCCGCGTAGACCGGCGCGCCGTACACCGGGCTGGTGTAGGCCACGCCGGGCGACGCGTAGACGCTGGTTTGTGCGTAGGTCGGGCCGGAATCGGCCGCCAGCAACAGGCCCACCGCAGCCAGCGCAAAGGCGCCGCCGACCCACCATCCGGCCGAGCTGCTGCCGCCACCGCCGTGGTGGTGGTAATTATTACCACCGTAGTAACCGCCGTGATAGCCGCCGCCGTGGTATCCACCACCGCCGCCACCCCAGCCGCCGCCGTGTCCGCCCGCCATCACGGGCGCACTTGCCACGGCAAGCGCCAACGCTACGACACGCATCCGGCCTGTAAACCGTTTCATGATCTTGCTCCTGTCCGCCGCGCGCGGGATTACGGTCAATATGCACACGGCGATAGCGTTACTTTACTGCTGCGCGGGCACCAAAAGTTGTTGCAAAAGCTACGGGGATTTCAACTGACTTCAAAACGATTCAGTGGCGAAAAGCGGGGAAGCGGTGTACTTTCTCGCGATGATGACGGCACGACCCCTTTCTACACCGCAAGACAAGCGTCTTACCAAAGGCGAACGCACCCGCCTACAGCTACTTGAAGTTGCCGCGGCCGAGTTCGCGGAGCGCGGTTTCCAGCACACGCGTATCAGCGACATCGTCGCTCGCGCCAGCGTGACGCAGCCGGTGTTCTACCAGTACTTTTCCAGCAAGCAAGCGGCCTACGATGAACTGGTCGGCATGTTCGCGCAGCGCTTGCGCCAGGCGATTACCGAAGCGCGCTTGCCCGCCGGACTGGAAGGCGCCGAATTGGCCGAGCGCATCCAGGGCGGCGTGCTGCGTTTGCTGGGCATCTTGCAGGAAGACTCCAACCTGACACGCATCGGTTTCTTCCAGGTGGCCGAGGCGGAAGCGCTCAAGGATGAGCTGGTGACGATGATTGCCGACAACGTCCGCGCCGAGCAGCAGGCCGGCCTGTTCCGGCCCGAAATATCCCCCGACTGGTTGGCGCAGTCCTTGATGGGCATCATCGAACGTTTCACGCGCCAGATGCCGGATGCGCCCCAGCAGCATGCGATAGCGGAATTCATTACCCGGCTGCTGCTTGACGGCATCCGGCATCAACGACCAGCCTCCTGACGGGGGCTTTTTTTTGGCCCCCCGTTTTTATCGGCCCCGGTTTTTTTGGGGACCACAGTCACACTTGGCTCTGTGCGCGTACAAGGGGATTGTCATGGCATTCGCGGTGGCGGCGCCGGGCACTGCGCCGCCACCGCGCCCGCCGTCATTCCACCCGAGCGCCCGAGGCCGCGACCAACTTGCCCGCCGCTTCCCAATCCGCCTTCAGCAGATCCTGAAACTGTGCGGGCGTCTTGGCGTCGGCCTCCACGCCCAACGAGGCCAGGCGCGCCTGCACCTTCGGGTCCGCCAATACCTTGTTCACCGCCGCGTTGATCTTGTCGCGTTCGGCGGCGGGCAGGCCGGCGGGCGCCAGCAGTCCCAGCCAGGAATCGAAGGCGTAGCCGGGCAGGCCGCTTTCGGCGACAGTGGGCAGGTCGGGCGCGAAGCGCGAGCGGGTCTTGCCCGTGTAGGCCAGGAACGTCACGCGCGGGTCGTTGCGATAGGCGGTTACGCCGATGGTGGCGGCGGTGACGGCCTGGACGCGGCCGGCCAGCAGTTCGGTGACGGCGTCGCCGGTGGACTTCATGGGAATGTGCTGCATCTGCGCGCCCGAGGCGGCCAGGAACGACGCCATGCCCAGGTGCGACGCGCTGCCGTTGCCGGCCGAGGCATAGTCGTACGCGCCGGGTTTGGCCTTGATGGCCTGGATGAAGTCGGCGGTGGTCTTCGCGTTCAGGCTGGAGGACGCCAGGATGATGTAGCCGGTGTTGCCCAGGTACGCCACGCCGGTGAAGTCTTTGTAGGGGTCGTAGCTCAGGTTTTTGTACAGATAGCCGGCAATGTTGTGGCTGGCGGCGGCCAGCACCAGGGTGTTGCCGTCGGGGGTGGCGCGCGCCACCTGCGAGGTGCCCACCGTGCCGCCGGCGCCCGCGCGGTTTTCCACCACGATGGACGCGCCCAACGCCTGACCCAGTTCGTCGCCGATGGCGCGTGCAATGGTGTCCTGCACCGCGCCCGTGCCGTAGGGCACGACGATGCGGACAACGCGCTGTTCGGCGTGCGCGGCGCCGGCGCCGGCCAGCGCCAGGGACAGGGCCAAGGTAGTCAGGGTGGTGCGGCGTACGGCTTGGAATCGGGTAGGCATGACAGCGGCTCGTTGGGATAGGCCCGCACCCCGTGTTGAGGCGGGCGAAGGCGTTGGACTCTAAAGAATCGCGTGGCGCCCGCCAACGATTTATTTGCCGCTTGTTTATAGCTGCCGGGGATATAGCCTCCAAGGGAATAGGCGCCGAGGAATAGGCGCCGGGGATATAGCCCCCCGTCAGGCCCAGGTCTCATGCAGATGCGCCCATTGCGGCTGCCCATCGGCGCCCGCCATGAACAGCGCGCTGGCGCGCCGCTGTGTGGCGCCGCCGTTCCAGGCGTGGCGTTCGCGATACGTCAACAGCGCCGCGCCGGCGTCCGCATGGCGCACGGCCAGCTCGTCGATCTGGATCTTCAAGCCGGGGCGCAAGCCGCGCAGTCCGGCGAACAAGGCGGGCAGGGCGCCGGGCGGCAGCCGCTGCCCGTCTGCGGTAATCATGCTGAACTCGGGCGCAAAGGCGTCCAGCAGGGCGGCCAGCACCGGCGGCGGGGTATCGGCGTTGCCGATCCATTGCTCGATGCGGGCGTGGGCGTCCAGCGCCAGGCGCAGGCTAGGGGTAGACAGGTCGGTCATGAATAACGCCGTGTAATCAACAAAGGACGCCATTCTAGAAATTTCGATGTCGCGGAAACACCGCCTGTAGGCCGATATACTGTTCGTCTTTTTTTGACAATGAAGCGGGCCATGATCAATCTGAATCGTCTGTCGATGTTCGTCGCCGTGGTCGATGCCGGCTCGTTCACGGCGGCCGCCGATGCGTTGGGCACGACCAAGGCCGTCGTCAGCTTCAACGTCAAGCAGCTGGAACAGGAATTGGGCGTGGCGCTCTTGACGCGCAGCACGCGCCGGTTGGCGCTGACGCAGGCAGGCGAGGGCTTTCATGCTGACTGTGCGCGCCTGCTGCAAGACGCGGACGCGGCCGTGGACCAGGCAAGATCCGGCCAGGCGGCTTTATCGGGCAGCTTGCGCGTGACGGCCTCGGTGGACTACGGCAACCGTGTCGTCGTGCCCGCGCTGGCAGCGTTCGCGCGTTGGCACCCGGCGCTTCGGGTGGGTTACCAGGCCAGCTCCACGCAAGCGGATCTGATCGGCGAACGGCTGGATGTGGCGATCCGTGTGGGCGCGCTGGCGGACTCCAGCTACCGCGCCACGCGCATCGGCGAATTCAAGCTGCTGTTGGTGGCCAGCCCGGCGCTGCTGGCCGAACATGGCGCGCCGCGGTCGCTCCAGGCGTTGGCCGCCTTGCCTTGGCTGGCCAACCGGCCGGGTCGCATCGACCATTGGCGGCTGACGGACAGCAAGGGGCGCGACCACGCGCTGCGCGTGGCCCCTGTGGCGCATGCGGATGCCGCGTCGGCGCTGTTGGCGTTTGCCGAGGCCGGCTGCGGCGTGGCCGCCTTGCCGGATTGGTTGCTGGAAGAGCCGTTGGCGCGTGGCACGTTGCAGCGCGTGATGCCGTCGTACACGTTGCCGCGCCAGCCGGTGCACGCCGTCTATCCCGACACCCGCCACGTCAGCGC
>NZ_LBHW02000053.1:0-33761 GCF_001005835.2 Achromobacter sp. LC458 | reverse complement strand
GCGGCGCCGGCCGTGCGAGCGAAGCGGGAAAGGGCGTTCATTGCGCGATCTGATCCTGAAGAGTGGGGCGGGCAGCCACTTCCCTTGGGGTGGTCAGCTGCCTGTCAGCGAGGCGCAATGTTCCCGGACGTGCATGACAGCATCATGAAACGGCGCCGCGCCATGGCCGTCTGCCGCAGGACGAAAAAAAGCCCCTTGCGGGGCTTTTGGGCTGAAGCGCGGAACGCTCAGATGTGCGTGATGAATTTCGTGACGAGGTAGCCGTCAAACGTTTCCAGGCCGCCTTCGCTACCGATGCCGCTGTCCTTGATGCCACCGAACGGCGTCTCGGCCAGCGCGCTGCCGAAGTGGTTGATGTTGACCATGCCGGCTTCCAGTCCGTTCGAGACCTTGGTGGCGGTCTTCAACGAATTGGTGAACACGTAGGACGACAGGCCGAACGGCAGGCTGTTGGCGCGGCGCAGGACTTCGTCGGTGTCCTTGAAGCGGACCACCGGCGCCACGGGGCCGAAGGGTTCTTCGGTCATCAGCATCGAGTCGTCCGGCAGTTCCGTCACGACCGTGGGGGCGAAGAAAAAGCCCTTGCGGTCCAGCGGGCCACCGCCCACCACGACCTTGCCGCCGTGCTTCTTGGCGTCGTCGATGAAGGCGCTCATGGCGGGTACGCGGCGTTCGTGCGCCAGCGGACCCATGTCGGTGCCGGCTTCCAGGCCGTCGCCGACCTTGATGTTCTTGAGCACGTCCGAGAAGCGGGCCAGGAACTGCTCGTAGGCGCCTTCCTGCACGTAGAAGCGAGTGGGCGACACGCAGACCTGACCGGCGTTGCGAACCTTGAACTTGGCCAGCATTTCAGCGGCGCGGTCGATGTCGGCGTCGTCGAACACCAGCACGGGCGAATGGCCGCCCAATTCCATCGTGACGCGCTTCATGTGCGCGCCGGCCAGCGCGGCCAGTTGCTTGCCCACCGGCACGGAACCGGTGAACGACACCTTGCGCACGATCGGCGAACGGATCAGGTAGTCGGAGATCTTGGCGGGCTCGCCCCAGACGATGTTCAGGCAGCCCTTGGGCAGGCCGGCATCGTGGAACATGCGCGCAATCGCCATGACGGCGCTGGGCGAATCTTCCGGACCCTTGAGGACCACCGTGCATCCGGCGCCGAGCGCGGCGGCGATCTTGCGGATGGCCTGGTTGTACGGGAAGTTCCACGGCGTGAACGCGGCGCAGACGCCGATGGGTTCGCGCACGACGAACTGGCGTACATCGGGATTGCGGGGCGGGACCACGCGGCCGTAGATACGGCGGCATTCTTCGGCGTGCCAGTCGGCGTGTTCAGCGCAAGAGGTGACTTCGCCCACGGCTTCGGCCAGCGGCTTGCCCTGGTCCAGCGTCATGTTGCGGCCGATTTCCTTGGCGCGCTCGCGCGACAGCGTGGCAACCTTGCGCAGGATGGCCGAACGATCCATGGGAGAAGACTTCTTCCACGATTCGAACGCGCGCTGGGCGGCGGCTAGCGCACGGTCCAGATCGGCTTCGGTTGCGTGAGGCAGCTGGCCCAGTACTTCAAGCGTGGCCGGGTTGATGACGTCCTGGGTGCGCCTACCCTCGCCGGAGATGAATTCGCCGTCGATATACAGCGCCAACTGTTCATACATGCCTGTCTTTCCTTGCGAAATAGGAGTGGAGTGCGATCGCGTGTCGCCCACGCCAGTCTAAACCAGCTTGCGCGATGCGGGGAGGGCCAATCCGCAGCGCAGGATTGGAGCCAATGGGAGGGGCCAAGTCTTGCAAGCCCGGGCGGGCTTGGACACAATGGGCCATCTTAGCCAGCCTGATTCCATACCCATCGTGCAACCCGTTGACGCGCTTTCCGGCAACAAGCCCAGTCTGTATTCGCGCGTGCTTTTTCGCTTCATCGATTGGCTACGTCACCGGATCGCGCGGGCGTCGCTGGTGGGCGACAAGCCGATCTTCCAGAATGACCAGTTCCCGTGGATCCCCGAGCTGGAGGCGCGGACCCCGGCCATCCGCGCCGAACTCGCCGAATTGCTGGCAGAACGCCAGCATCTGCCCGCGTTTCATGAGATATCCCCGGATGTCGGGATGATCACGTCCGACGACCAATGGAAGACGTTTGTCTTCATGGGGTACGGGCTGCGATCTGAACGCAACCTGGCGCGTTGCCCGGAAACCGCCCGCGCATTGACCGCGATACCGGGTATCCGCAGCGCGTTCTTCTCGATCCTGGAACCGGGCAAGCGAATTCCTCTTCATACTGGCCCCTACAACGGCGTGCTGCGCCTGCACCTGGGGCTGGTGGTGCCCGAGCCGGCCGAACGCTGCTGGATAGAAGTCGGGGGGGAACGGTATAGCTGGCGGGAAGGTCGGGCCGTGGTGTTCGATGACCTGTATCCCCACCAGGTTCACAACGACACGGACGGGCTACGCGCCGTTCTGTTCGTCGACTTCGAAAGGCCGTGCCGTGTTCCGGTAAAATGGCTGAATCGCCTGGTGCTCAGAGCGGCCCCGTTCACGGACGAAATCCGTCGCGGCAAGGCCAATCACGATGCCTGGGAGAAGGGCTACTACCGCCAGAAATAGGGGGCAGAGGGCCCGCAGACCGTTCCCCTTATTGGGGAGCGTGGTCTTTTGTGCGTCATACCAACAAAGTACTTGCGCTCAAAATTTAACCACGCTAGAATGATCAGCTTTCCCAGATTGTCGATTGAGTTAAGGAAGATTTAGCTCATCGAGTTGGGGGAATACCCGCAGGATTTCAACCCAGGGTCGTTGCGTTGCCAACCCGTTGCAGAGGTAGAGCGAAAGCTCTAGGTCTACAACACAAAAGCAGGGCGGCAGACCTGACGGGACCAAAACTGGCAGGAATTGCAGAGTTCCTCGGGGGGAAAACCCCGGGAAAACAGTATTTCCAGTTAAGTTGGAACAGGAAAAATCATGATCCAAATGCAGACCACGCTGGACGTGGCCGATAACACTGGTGCGCGTCATGTCATGTGCATTAAGGTGCTCGGTGGCTCCAAGCGCCGTTATGCCGGTATCGGCGACATCATCAAGGTGAGCGTCAAAGATGCGGCTCCGCGCGGACGCGTCAAGAAAGGCGAAATTTACAATGCCGTGGTGGTTCGTACCGCCAAGGGCGTGCGCCGTAAAGACGGTTCGCTGATTAAGTTCGGTGGCAATGCCGCCGTATTGCTCAACGCCAAGCTGGAGCCCATCGGCACCCGCATCTTCGGACCCGTTACGCGTGAACTGCGTACCGAGAAGTTCATGAAGATCGTGTCGTTGGCCCCGGAAGTGCTGTAAGGAGCCCTACGATGAATAACATTCGTAAAGGCGACGAAGTCATCGTCCTGACCGGCCGCGACAAGAAGCGTCGCGGTACCGTGCTGGCTCGTGTTGATGCCGACCACGTTCTGGTCGAAGGCGTCAACATCGTCAAGAAGCACGTGAAAGCCAACCCGATGGCTAACAACCCGGGCGGGATTGTCGAAAAGACCATGCCGATCCACATCTCGAATGTGGCGCTCTTTAACCCCGCAACCGGTCGTGGCGACCGCGTGGGCGTTCAAGAAGTCGAAGGTCGCAAGGTCCGCGTGTTCCGTTCCAATGGTGCCGTTGTCGGCGCCAAGGCGTAAGGGGCGATAGACATGTCTCGTTTGCAAGATTTCTACAAGAGCAAGGTCGCTGGCGACCTGCAGGCCAAGTTTGGCTACAAGAGCGTCATGGAAGTGCCGCGCATCACCAAGATCACCCTGAACATGGGTGTCTCGGAAGCCGTGTCCGATAAGAAGGTTATCGAACACGCGGTGTCGGACCTGACCAAGATCGCTGGCCAAAAGCCTGTCGTGACGAAGACCAAGAAGGCTATCGCCGGTTTCAAGATCCGCGAAAACTACCCGATTGGTTGCATGGTCACGTTGCGTGGTCAACGCATGTACGAATTCCTGGATCGCCTCGTTGCGGTCGCGCTGCCTCGCGTGCGCGACTTCCGTGGTATCTCGGGTCGTGCGTTCGACGGCCGTGGCAACTACAACATCGGGGTGAAAGAGCAAATCATTTTCCCCGAAATCGAGTACGACAAGATCGACGCGCTGCGTGGGCTGAACATCAGCATCACCACCTCCGCGAAGACCGACGAAGAAGCCAAGGCGCTGTTGACGGCCTTCAGCTTCCCGTTCCGTAACTAAGGGGCTGATGACGTGGCTAAACTTTCCCTCATCAATCGCGACATCAAGCGCGCCAAGCTGGCTGACAAGTTCGCTGCCAAGCGCGCTGAGTTGAAGGCGATCATCGACGACCAGTCGAAGACCGACGAAGAACGTTACCAAGCTCGGCTCAAGCTGCAACAGCTGCCGCGCAATGCCAATCCGACGCGCCAACGTAACCGTTGCGTGGTCACCGGTCGTCCGCGCGGCGTGTTCCGCAAGTTCGGCCTGACGCGTCACAAACTGCGTGAAATGGCGATGAAGGGCGAAATCCCCGGCATCACCAAGGCCAGCTGGTAGGAGATACATTATGAGCATGAGCGATCCCATCGCCGATATGCTGACCCGCATTCGCAATGCGCAGCAAGTGGACAAAGTTACGGTGAGCATGCCCTCCTCGAAGCTGAAGGCGGCAATTGCCGCTGTGCTGAAAGACGAAGGCTACATCGACAGCTTTGAAATCAAGGGCACCCAGGCCAAGCCTGAGCTCGAGATCACCCTGAAGTACTACGCTGGCCGCCCGGTTATCGAACGCATCGAACGCGTTTCGCGCCCCGGTCTGCGTATCTACAAGGGCCGTACCAGCATTCCTCAGGTCATGAACGGCCTGGGCGTGGCTATCGTTTCGACCTCGCGCGGCGTCATGACCGACCGTAAGGCTCGCGCCAACGGCGTCGGCGGCGAAGTGCTGTGCTACGTGGCCTAAGGAGAAATTCGAATGTCACGTATCGCTAAGTATCCGGTCGAACTGCCGAAGGGTGTCGAAGCTGACATCAAGCAGGATCAGATCATCGTCAAGGGCCCGCTGGGCACCCTGACTCAAGCCCTGACTGGCGACGTTACGGTTGCGATGGACGAAGGCAAGCTCACGTTTGCCGCCGCCAACGAATCTCGTCACGCCAATGCCATGTCGGGTACCGTGCGCGCTCTGGTGGCCAATATGGTTACCGGCGTGAGCAAGGGCTTCGAGCGCAAGCTGACCCTGGTTGGCGTGGGTTACCGCGCCTCGATCCAAGGCGATGCCGTTAAGCTGCAGCTCGGTTTCTCGCACGACGTTTTGCATCAGTTGCCGGCCGGTATCAAGGCCGAATGCCCCACCCAGACGGAAATCGTCATCAAGGGCGCCAACAAGCAAGTCGTCGGTCAGATGGCCGCTGAAATCCGCTCGTACCGCGAGCCCGAACCCTACAAGGGCAAGGGTGTGCGTTACTCGGACGAACGCGTCGTCATCAAAGAAACCAAGAAGAAATAACGGCGCACGCAAGGACGAATCATGGACAAAAAAGTTTCCCGTTTGCGTCGTGCGGTTCCGACCCGCCGGAAGATCAACGAGCTGCGCGTTCACCGCCTCTCGGTCTTCCGCTCGAACCAGCACATCTACGCCAACATCATTTCGCCGGAAGGCGATCGCGTTCTGGTCAGCGCCTCGACGGTGGAAGCCGAAGTGCGTGCGCAACTGGCCGGCCAAACCGGTCAAGGCGGCAACACTGCCGCTGCGACCCTGGTTGGCAAGCGCGTGGCCGAAAAGGCCAAGGCTGCCGGTATCGAACTGGTCGCTTTCGATCGCTCGGGCTTTCGTTACCATGGCCGCGTGAAAGCGCTGGCCGATGCCGCGCGTGAAGCCGGCCTGAAGTTCTAAGCGAGGATCTGTCAAATGGCTAAAGTACAAGGCAAGAACGCCGCGGAAAAAGAGAACGATGACGGCCTCCGCGAAAAGATGATCGCGGTCAACCGCGTGAGCAAAGTGGTCAAGGGTGGTCGCACCATGAGCTTTGCCGCGCTGACCGTGGTTGGCGATGGCGATGGTCGCGTCGGCATGGGTAAGGGCAAGGCGCGTGAAGTGCCGGTGTCCGTCCAGAAGGCAATGGAACAGGCCCGTCGCGGCATGTTCAAGGTTGCTCTGAAGAACGGCACGCTGCACCACACCGTGGTTGGCAAGCATGGCGCCGCTACCGTGCTGATCTCGCCGGCTGCTGAAGGTACTGGCGTTATCGCCGGCGGCCCGATGCGCGCTATTTTTGAAGTGATGGGTGTGCGTAACGTGGTTGCCAAGAGCTTGGGCTCGAGCAACCCCTACAACATGGTTCGCGCCACGTTGAACGGTCTGCGCGCTTCCCTGACCCCGGCCGATGTTGCTGCCAAGCGCGGCAAGTCGGTCGAAGAAATCCTGGGGTAAATCATGGCTCAGAAGCAGATCAAAGTGACCCTCGTGCGCTCCGTGATCGGTACCAAGCAATCGCACCGTGATACGGTTCGCGGTTTGGGCTTGGGCCGCATCAACAGCAGCCGCGTGTTGGTCGATACGCCCGAGGTGCGTGGGATGATCCGTAAGGTGGATTATCTCGTTTCCGTCTCGGAAGCCTAAGGAATCACCATGTCGGATATGCAACTTAATTCGCTGAAGCCCGCTGAGGGCAGCAAGCACGCCAAGCGCCGCGTCGGCCGTGGTATCGGTTCGGGTCTGGGTAAAACCGCCGGCCGTGGCCACAAAGGTCAGAAGTCGCGCTCGGGCGGTTTCCATAAGGTTGGCTTCGAAGGCGGTCAAATGCCGCTGCAGCGTCGTCTGCCCAAGCGTGGTTTCACCCCGCTCGGTCAGCACCTGTACGCCGAAGTCCGTCTGTCGGACCTGCAAGCCTTGCCCATCGACGAAGTCGACGTGCAAGTGCTCAAGGCGGCTGGCGTGATTGGTCAGGCGGTTCGTTACGCCAAGGTCATCAAGTCGGGTGAACTCTCGCGCAAGGTAGTGCTCAAGGGCATTACTGCGACGGCCGGCGCTCGCGCCGCCATCGAAGGCGCGGGCGGCTCGCTTGCTTGATCACGAGGTGACGAGTGGCTAACGCGCAGGCATTGGGCAAAACCGGAGCACGGTACGGTGATTTGAAGCGCCGTTTGGTGTTCCTGGTGCTCGCCCTGGTGGTTTACCGTTTGGGTACACACATCCCCGTACCGGGTATTAATCCGGATGCGCTGGCGGACTTGTTCCGCCAGAACCAGGGCGGGATCCTGGGCCTGTTCAACATGTTCTCGGGTGGGGCGCTCTCGCGTTTCTCGATTTTTGCCCTGGGGATCATGCCGTACATTTCGGCATCCATCATCATGCAGTTGATGTCGGTGGTGGTGCCGTCGCTGGAAGCGCTCAAGAAAGAGGGCGAATCCGGTCGTCGGAAGATTACCCAATACACCCGCTACGGCACAGTCGTGCTGGCGCTGGTGCAAGCAGTGGGCATTTCGGTGGCGTTGGAGTCCCAACAGGGACTGGTGATCGATCCGGGTATGCTGTTTCGCTTCACGACCGTTGTGACTCTGGTCACTGGCACCATGTTCGTCATGTGGCTGGGTGAACAGATCACGGAACGCGGTCTGGGCAACGGGATTTCCATCCTGATCTTCGCAGGTATCGTTGCGGGTTTGCCCGCGGCGCTGGCTGCACTGTTGGACCTGGTCCGCACCAACGCGATGTCCGTGCTTTCGGCACTGTTCATTGTGGCTCTGGTGGTGCTGGTTACCGCTTTTGTGGTGTTCGTGGAACGCGGACAGCGCAAGATCACGGTGAACTACGCCAAGCGTCAGGTCGGCAACAAGGTCTACGGTGGTCAAAGCTCGCATTTGCCGCTGAAGCTGAACATGGCAGGGGTGATTCCGCCGATTTTCGCATCGTCGATCATTCTGTTCCCGGCCACGATCACGAGCTGGTTCTCCAGCAGTGAGAACATGCGCTGGCTTAGCGACCTGGCTGCGGCCCTGTCGCCTCGTCAACCGCTCTACATCACGCTGTACTCCGTCGCGATTATTTTCTTCTGCTTTTTCTACACGGCTCTGGTGTTCAACAGCCGCGAAACGGCGGACAACCTGAAGAAGAGTGGTGCGTTTGTTCCGGGCATTCGTCCGGGTGAACAAACAGCGCGCTACATCGACAAGATCCTGATGCGTTTGACGCTCGCAGGTGCCATCTACATTACGTTGGTGTGCCTGTTGCCGGAATTCTTGGTGATGCGCTGGAACGTTCCCTTCTACTTCGGTGGTACGTCTCTGTTGATTATTGTGGTGGTGACGATGGATTTCATGGCACAGGTTCAGGCCTACATGATGTCTCACCAGTACGACTCGTTGCTCAAGAAGGCCAACTTCAAGGGCGCGGGTTTGCCGATGCGGTAAGCAAAAGAATGTCCAAGGACGACGTCATTCAGATGCAAGGCGAGGTTCTTGAGAACCTCCCGAACGCGACATTTCGCGTCAAGCTCGAAAACGGCCACGTGGTGTTGGGCCATATTTCCGGCAAGATGCGTATGCATTACATCCGGATCCTGCCGGGTGACAAGGTCACAGTGGAGCTCACGCCCTATGATCTGACGCGAGCCAGGATAGTTTTCCGCTCCAAATGAGCGGAACCGGATTACGGAAAATTAGGAGTCAACCATGAAAGTAATGGCATCGGTTAAGCGGATCTGCCGCAACTGCAAAGTTATCAAACGTCACGGCGTGGTGCGTGTTATCTGCACCGACCCGCGTCACAAGCAGCGTCAAGGCTAACTCGGGTTAGCGACTACGCAACAGATTTATTCAAGGAATAGTCATGGCCCGTATTGCTGGCATTAACATCCCGCCGCAACAGCACGCCGAGATCGGACTGACCGCCATTTTTGGCATTGGTCGTACGCGCGCTCGCAAAATCTGCGAAGCGGCAAACGTACCCTTTGACAAAAAGGTCAAGGATCTGAACGACGCTGAATTGGAACGCGTCCGCGAACATGTTGGTTTGTTCACGGTTGAAGGCGACCTGCGTCGTGAAGTACAGCTCTCGATCAAGCGTTTGATCGACCTGGGAACCTACCGCGGTATGCGTCACAAGCGCGGTTTGCCCGTGCGCGGCCAGCGCACTCGCACCAACGCCCGGACCCGTAAGGGCCCGCGTCGTGCTGCTGCGTCCCTGAAGAAATAATCGAGGAACTGGATTATGGCGAAAGCTTCCACCAGCGGCGCTTCGCGCGTGCGCAAAAAGGTTAAGAAGAACGTCTCGGACGGCATCGCGCACGTTCACGCTTCGTTCAACAACACCATCATCACCATCACCGACCGTCAGGGCAACGCTTTGTCGTGGGCCACTTCGGGTGGTGCTGGTTTCAAGGGTTCGCGTAAGTCGACCCCGTTTGCCGCGCAAGTCGCCGCTGAAACGGCTGGCCGCGTCGCGCTGGAATACGGCATCAAGACGCTGGAAGTGCGCATCAAGGGCCCCGGTCCTGGCCGCGAATCGTCGGTCCGCGCTCTGAACGCGCTGGGCATCAAGATTTCGTCCATCGCCGACATCACGCCCGTTCCGCACAACGGCTGCCGTCCGCCGAAGCGTCGTCGTATCTAAAGGGAATCCACATGGCACGTTATATTGGACCCAAATGCAAGCTCTCGCGCCGCGAGGGTACTGACCTGTTCCTGAAGAGCGCCCGTCGCTCGCTGGATTCCAAGTGCAAGCTGGATTCCAAGCCTGGCCAACACGGCCGCACTTCGGGTGCCCGCACTTCCGACTACGGCCTGCAGCTGCGCGAAAAGCAAAAGCTCAAGCGCATGTACGGCGTGCTGGAAAAGCAATTCCGCAAGTACTTCGCTGAAGCAGAGCGTCGCCGTGGCAACACCGGCGAAACCCTGATCCAGCTGCTGGAATCGCGCCTGGACAACGTCGTCTACCGCATGGGCTTCGGCTCGACGCGCGCCGAAGCTCGCCAGCTGGTCAGCCACCGCGCCATCGAACTGAACGGCCACACGGCTGACATCGCTTCGATGCTGGTCAAGGCCGGCGACGTCGTCTCGATCCGTGAAAAGGCCAAGAAGCAAGGCCGTATCAAGGAATCGCTCGACCTGGCCACCAGCATCGGCATCCCCCAATGGGTGGAAGTCGACGCGACCAAGCTGACCGGTACGTTCAAGTCGGTCCCCGATCGCGCTGACGTCGCTCGCGACATCAACGAATCGATGGTCGTCGAACTGTACTCGCGTTAATCAGGTCGGCCGGCGCCTCCTTCGCAGGTGTGCCGGCTACTGGTCCCGCGACCCGTTTGCACGTCTCGCAGCAGCCCGCCTTCCGCCTTTTGGTGGGGCGGGCTTTGCGGTAAGTATCGGCCGGCGCTTTCGCGCTGCCCGAGTTTCATGTTTCACCTGTCCATCAGCCTTATCGGTGTAACGAGCCGAGGGTATTGAAAAGGAACACAGTAAATGTCCACTCAAGGTTTTCTGAAGCCGCGCTCCATTGAAGTCGAACCGGTCGGCACGCACCATGCCAAGATCGTGATGGAGCCGTTCGAGCGTGGCTACGGTCATACGCTGGGCAACGCCCTGCGCCGCATCCTGCTGTCTTCGATGACCGGCTACGCGCCGACCGAAGTGCAAATGACGGGCGTGGTGCACGAATATTCGACCATCCCGGGCGTTCGCGAAGATGTCGTCGACATCCTGCTGAACCTGAAGGGCGTGGTTTTCAAGCTGCACAATCGCGACGAAGTGACCCTGGTTCTGCGCAAGACCGGCGCGGGCACCGTGCTGGCCAGCGACATTGAACTGCCGCACGACGTCGAGATCATCAACCCCGGCCATGCCATCTGCAACCTGACGGACGCAGGCAAGCTGGAAATGCAGATCAAGGTTGAGAAGGGCCGCGGCTACGTGCCGGGCAACGTGCGCGCGCTGTCGGAAGACCGCACCCACACCATCGGCCGTATCGTTCTGGACGCTTCGTTCAGCCCGGTTCGCCGCGTCAGCTACGCGGTGGAAAGCGCCCGTGTGGAACAGCGCACCGACCTGGACAAGCTGGTTCTGGACATCGAGACCAACGGCGTCATTTCGCCCGAGGAAGCGGTGCGCCAGTCGGCTCGCATCCTGATGGACCAGATCTCGGTCTTCGCCGCGCTGGAAGGCGCTGGTGATTCGTACGAAGCGCCGGTCCGCGGCACGCCGCAGATCGACCCGGTCCTGCTGCGTCCGGTCGACGACCTGGAACTGACCGTGCGTTCGGCCAACTGCCTGAAGGCCGAAAACATCTACTACATCGGCGACCTGATCCAGCGTACCGAAAACGAGCTGCTCAAGACCCCGAACCTGGGTCGCAAGTCGCTCAACGAAATCAAGGAAGTTCTGGCTGCACGTGGCTTGACCTTGGGCATGAAGCTCGAGAACTGGCCGCCCCTGGGCCTGGAGCGTCCCTAAGTTTTAACGGGTGGCACCCCGGCAACGGGGCGCCACCTGCAACGCCCGGCAACCCCGTCGGGCGGTTTGCGAATTCGTCGTAAAATGCACCGTTTTCTACCGGACCGCGGCCTGATTGCAGGTTGATAGAAGAGCCGGCAACCCGATGGCGAACGCCATCTTTAGATTCAAAGGAAACTTATCATGCGTCACGGTAATGGCTTGCGTAAGCTCAACCGCACCAGCAGTCACCGTCTTGCCATGTTCCGCAACATGGCCGTTTCGTTGATCACTCACGAAGCCATCAAGACCACGCTGCCGAAGGCGAAAGAATTGCGCCGCGTCATCGAACCCCTGATCACGCTGGGCAAAGAGCCCACGCTGGCGAACAAGCGTCTGGCATTTGCCCGTCTGCGCGATCGCGATGCGGTGGTGAAGCTGTTTGCCGAAATCGGCCCGCGCTACGCGGCCCGTAACGGTGGCTACACCCGCGTGCTGAAGATGGGCTTCCGTCAAGGCGACAACGCTCCCATGGCTTTCATGGAACTGGTTGACCGTCCGGAAGTTGATGAAGCCGCTGCGGACAGCGCCGAATAAATTCGGTTGCTAGATAAGCGACAAGGGCGGGTCTTCGGACCCGCCCTTGTTTTATTTGCGCGCCCCGCCACGCGACTGGCGTCACGAGGCGTGCAGTTCCCCTCGCAGCTGCTCGGCGGTGGCTGTCAGTACCTCTTGAGGCGGTTGCGGCGGCATCTTGAACGTCAGGTCCTGCTGTTCGATGTACGCGGTGGATGTGACGTCCTGCGTGTGATGCATGGGGATGACGTGCGCGTGCGAATGCGCGACGTGTATGCCGGTGAACGCGAACCCCACGCGCTGCACGCCGTACAGGCGCTTCATGTGGCGTCCCAGCTTCTGTCCCAGGTTTACGATGTGCCCCGCCAGGTCGGCCGGCATGTCCTCGAAGTACGGGTAATGCTGCTTCGGAATGATCAGCGTGTGTCCCGGCCGTACCGGCTGGATGTCCAGGAAGGCCATCAAGCGGTCGTCTTCATGGATGATGTGCGCGGGAATCTGGTGCCGGGCGATCCGGCAGAACAGGCAATTGTCGGGCATGCGGGCCTCGTGAAAGCGGGTGGCATGGTGGCGGCGTCGATACGGTTGCGGGCGCTTGGCCGGCAGGTTCGAGCGCGGGTATCCGGGTCCGGCTGCCAGCGTCCGGCGTCCGGGCTTCGGCGCAATATCGATAAAATACCCCGAGTTACATCCCACACGGTTATCTCAAGGAGCCTCCATGTTGCGCGATGACGACGTCGTGCTGGTCATCAGCAATGCGCCCGACCTCTTGCTGGCCAAGCGCATCGCGCATGTGCTGGTGGAAGATGGATTGGCCGCGTGCGTGAACCTTGGCGCGCCGGGCCTGTCCATCTATCTGTGGAACGGAGAGGTCGAGGGGACGGAAGAAGTCCCCATCCATATCAAAACCACCTACGCACGTCATCAAGCCGTTGTTCAGGCCCTGGCGCAGATGCATCCCTACGATGTGCCCGAAATTATCGTGCTGCCGGTCATTGGCGGCGCCGCGCCCTATCTGGATTGGGTGCGAGAACAAACGGCCGTCACCAAAAACAAGAGAGACTGATGTTTCAACCTGCCGGTATCGTCGACGCGCCCGGGCGCCCGATTCACGCCCCTCGCGCGGCGCGCACTCTGATCGGACGCTGCCTGGCATTGCTGGCAATGATGCTGTTGCTGCTGGGTTGGCAGGCGGCGCACGCTGAAGCCGACTTTCTTGAGCCCGAAAAAGCGTTCGTCTTCAGCGCGAAGATGGCCGCGCCCGACACGCTGGAACTGCACTACAAGGTTGCGCCCGGCTACTACATGTACCGCGAGCGTTTCGGCATCACGATCAGCCCGGCCGGTGCCACAACGCTGGGCGAGGCCGTCTATCCGAAGGGCGAGGTCAAGTACGACCCGACCTTCGAAAAGGACATGGAAGTCTTCCACAAGGACGTCCTGATTCGCGTGCCGGTGGGCTCGGGCACCGCGCCTTTCACCCTGACGTTGACCGGGCAGGGGTGCGCGGACGCCGGGCTGTGCTATCCGCCGATGGACAGCAGCGTCAAGCTGACGCCGGTGGCGGGCGGATACGCCTTGGCGGGCGGCCTGCTCGCAGCAGCCGGGCAATCATCGCAACCTGGGCAAGCCACCTCGGCCCCCGCGGCTACCGGCCTTGGCGCCCTGGTCAACGCAGGCGATACCGGTCTGGCCGATGCGCTGGGCGGCCTGGGTTGGGCCAAGACGGCGGGCGTGTTTTTGATCCTGGGTTTGTTGCTGGCCTTCACGCCCTGCGTGTTGCCGATGATTCCCATCCTGTCTTCGATCGTGCTGGGTGGCGTGGCGCAGCCCCGGCCCACGCGCAGTCGGGGTTTGGCCCTGGCGGCGACCTATGTGCTGGGTATGTCGGTGGTCTACACCGCGCTGGGCGTGGCCGCTGGCCTGAGCGGCGCCGGTCTGGCCGCCTGGTTGCAAACCCCCTGGATCCTGACGCTGTTCGCCATCCTGCTGACCGTGCTGGCGCTGGCCATGTTCGACGTGTTCACGTTCCAGATGCCGTCCGGCGTCCAGGCCAAGCTGTCCGAGCGCTCGTCACGCGTGCCGGGCGGCCGCTACACCGGCGCGCTGCTGATGGGCGCCTTGTCCGCCTTGATCGTCGGGCCGTGCGTGGCCGCGCCGTTGGCCGGCGCGCTGCTGTATATCTCGCAAACGGGCGACGTCATCCTGGGCGGCTCGGCGTTGTTTGCCATGGCCTGGGGCATGGGCGTGCCCTTGCTGATCGTGGGCGCGTCCTCGGGCGCGTTGCTGCCCAAGGCCGGCCCGTGGATGGATGGCGTCAAGCGCCTGTTTGGCATGCTGCTGCTGGGGACCGCGTGGTGGATGCTGATCCCGGTGGTGCCGACCTGGGTGCAGATGACGGGTTGGGGCTTCCTGGCCGTCGTGTCCGCCGTGATGCTGCGCGCGTTTGACGCCTTGCCCGCGGGCGCCGGTGCCGGTCGCATGTTTGCCAAGGGGCTGGGGCTGCTGTTGGCGCTTGCCGCCGCCGCCTGGCTGATCGGCGCGGCCAGCGGGGGGCGCGATGTCTTGCAGCCGCTGTCGCATCTGGCCGCACGTGGCGACGCGTCGGTGGGCACGGCCGTCGCCAAGGGCGACATGCAATTCACGCGCGTGCGCAACAACGCCGAGCTGGACGCGCTGCTGGCGCAAAGCCGCCAGCCGGTCATGCTGGATTTCTATGCCGACTGGTGCGTATCCTGCCGCGAAATGGAGCGCTTCACGTTCACCGATCCCGGTGTCGCACAGCGCATGTCGGGCATGTTGCTGGTGCAGGCCGACGTCACGGCAAACAACGCCGACGATCGCGCGCTGCTCAAGCGCTTCCGGCTGTTCGGGCCGCCGGGAATCATGTTCTTCGAGCCGGGCGGCAAGGAACTTCCCGATGCGCGCGTAGTGGGTTTCCAGGATGCCAAGCGCTTCACGGAATCGCTGGACAAGGTGCTGGTGCGCTGACGGCGGGCGATATACCATGGCGGCTGCGCTGCGTGGGCGGCGCATCCCACTCCCTCCAGGCCGGCGCCCGTGACGTCCCCGACAGTTGATGCAAGCCAGGACCGCAACGGTCTGATCTATGTTCAATTGATGTTCGTCATGGCCACATGGGGCCTGAACATCGTCTCCATCAAGTACCTCACGCAGCACATGGATATCCAGGCGCTTGCCGCCGTGCGGATCGTGGTTGCGTTCATCACCGTCACCCTCATCATCAAGGCCCGCCGTGGCCGCGTGCCCAAGCTGGGCCGCGTGGAATTGGGCTGGGTGGCGCTGGCGGGCTTTCTGGTGGTCTACGCGCACCAGGTGGCGCTGGTCTCCGGGCTGCGCTTTTCTTCCGCCGCCAACGGCACGCTGATCATGGCCACCAGCCCCTTGTTGTCGGCACTGCTGGCCGCGCTGTTCTATCGCGAAAAACTGACCCTGGTACGCATCTGCGGCGCTCTGCTCGGGCTGCTGGGCGTGGGCATGGTGGTGGCCGGCAGCGGTGCCCAATTCGGGCTTAATGGCTGGGGCGACGCGGTGGTATTCGTGGCCGTGCTGGTGTTCGTGTTCGGCGGCCTGGTGATCCAGCGCATGTCGCGCACGATGGACCCGCTGGGCATGCTTTGGTACATGTACCTGGCAGGCGGGCTGATGCTGGTGGCGCACGCGTTGGTGACGCCGTCGTCGTACCAGACCGACACCTGGCAGATGACCTGGTGGCCGTGGCTGGTGCTGCTGTTTTCCGCGGTGATTGCCTCGGGCGTCAGCAACATCATCTGGAACGCCGGCATCGCGCGGCTGGGCATCAGCCGCGCCGCCTTGTTCGTGAACTGGCTGCCGATATTCGGGCTGTTGTTCGCCTCGCTGTTCCTGGATGAACACGTCACCTTGACCCATGTGTTGGGGCTGGCCTGCGTGCTCGGGGGAACGTGGCTGGGGCTGCGCCGGACCACGCCGGCGCCTGACCCTAACAGTGCTTAGCGCTGCGCTTTGAGCAGCGTGGCGGCTTCGATGGCGAAGTACGTCAGGATGCCGTCGGCGCCGGCGCGCTTGAACGCCAGCAGCGCTTCCATCATGACCTTGTCGTGGTCCAGCCAGCCATTGGCGGTGGCGGCCTTGATCATCGCGTATTCACCGCTGACCTGGTAGGCGAACGTGGGCACGCGGAAGGTGTCCTTCACGCGGCGCAGCACGTCCAGGTACGGCATGCCCGGCTTGACCATGACCATGTCCGCGCCTTCTTGCAGATCGGCGGCCACTTCGCGCAATGCTTCGTCCAGGTTGCCCGGGTCCATCTGGTAAGCCATTTTGTTGGACTTGCCCAGGTTGGTGGCCGAGCCCACGGCGTCGCGGAACGGGCCATAGAACGCGCTGGCGTACTTGGCCGAATAGGCCATGATCTGCGTGTGGATGTGGCCGTTGGCTTCCAGTGCCTTGCGGACCGCGCCGATGCGCCCATCCATCATGTCGCTGGGGGCCACCATGTCCACGCCTGCGGCGGCCTGCGTGAGCGCCTGCTTGACCAGGATCTCGACCGTGATTTCGTTGATGACGTAGCCGTTCTCGTCGATGACGCCGTCCTGGCCGTGGCTGGTGTACGGGTCCAGCGCCACATCACACAGGATGCCCAGCTCGGGGAAACGTTTTTTCAATTCGCCCACCACGCGCGGAATCAGACCGCGCGGGTTGGTCGCTTCGATGCCGTCGGGCGTCTTCAGCGACGGGTCGATGACCGGGAACAGCGCCATCACCGGAATGCCCAGTTCGACGCATTTCTCGGCCACGGGCAGCAGCGTATCCAGCGAATAGCGGACCACGCCGGGCAGGGACGGCACGGCTTGCTCGATGCCCGTGCCGTCGGCCACGAACACCGGGTAGATCAGGTCATTGACCGTCAGCGCGTTCTCGCGCACCAGGCGGCGGGTGAAGTCGTCGCGGCGCAGGCGGCGGGGGCGGGAAACCGGAAATTCAGGGGTGATGATCTGCGGGTTCATGATTCGACCTTGGGGGAAATCCAATTCTCAATGTGGGCGCCCGCTTCTTCCAGCCCGATGCGCTCGGGCGCCGAAAACGGGATGGTGTGCAGGGCGCCGATGTCGGCCAGGTCCTTGCGGACCGAGAACACGGTGCGCATGCGCTGGCCATAGGGCAGCTTGTCGGCCTTGGTCAGCAGCGCCAGCACGGGGCGGCCGGTGGGGGCGATGAAGTTGGCCAGGCGGCGGTCAAGCTCGGTGACGCCGCGGCGGATATCGATCAGCAGCACGATGCCCGCAAGCGACTCGCGGTCGCGCAGGTAGCCGCCAAGAATGTCCGCCCATTTTTCTTTTTCGTTGCGTGCCACGGACGCATAGCCGTAGCCGGGCAAGTCAACGAGAAAACCGATGTGGCCTTCCGGATCCAGCGGGTCGGGCAAGCCGAACATGTTGATCAAGCGCGTGCGGCCCGGCGTCTTGCTGGAAAACGCAAGACGGCGCTGGTTGCACAGCACGTTGATGGCCGTGGATTTGCCGGCGTTGGAGCGGCCGACAAAGCAGACCTCGGGAGCGCCGGCGGCCGGCAACTGGTCGAGGCGAGCTGCGGAGGTAAGGAAGGAGGCGCGATGTAGGAGGGACACGGATGGGCTTTGGATACGGTTGGTTTCGAGCCCTATTGTATAATCCGGCGTTTGCAACAGTGGTCCCCGTGCGCGGAGCCGTCTTTTTTGCTTACTGTTTAGGTGCCTGCGGCAACTTGGCAGGCAGAACGGGCAGAGAGGTTCGATACGGTTTTCCAGGGTGTGCGGGGTAGGCGTGGGCGCCTTTTTGCGCCTTGATCGATGTGATCGTCGAGGTCTTCATGAAGCGTGTGCTGTCCCGGATGTTGGTTGCGAGCGGGCTGTTGCTCGGCGCCTCCGCCTTCTCTACACCCAGTTTCGCCGCCGACGGCGCAGCGGGCCCGGCCAAGCCAGATGCCGCCAAGGGCGGTCAGCTGTTTGACCAGGGCGACGCCTCGCGGGGCATCATTGCCTGTGCGTCCTGTCATGGCGCGGCGGGCAATAGCACCATCCCGGTGAACCCCAACCTGGCCGCGCAACCCCACGAATACCTGGCCAAGCAACTGGCCGACTTCCAGATCAAGCAGGGCGCCAAGCTGCCCGTGCGCAATGGCGCGGGGGGCAATCCGACCCCGATGACGGCCATGGCGCAGAACCTGACGCCGGCCGACATGCAGAACATTGCGCTGTACCTGGCGCAACAACCCCTGAAAGAACCCGCCACGGCGGGCCAGGAAAAGTTGGTCGACCTGGGCCAGAAGATCTGGCGCGGCGGTTTGCCGGAGCGCAATGTGCCGGCCTGCGCGGCGTGCCACTCTGCAAACGGCGCGGGCATGCCCAGCCAGTACCCCCGCTTGTCGGGGCAGTTCCCCATGTACATCGAAGAGCAGCTCAAGCTGTTCCGCAGCGGCGACCGCAAGAACGAAATCATGTTCGCGATCGCAGACCGCATGTCGGACGCCGATATCAAGGCCGTGTCCGACTACGCAGCGGGCTTGCGGTAGGCCAACGCCGGCAACACGCGCGGCTGGTCCGCGTTCATGCAACCTGAGCGTGACGGAACCTGATTCCGTTGCGCGCTGTCTATGAGGGGGGTAGCCGATCGCGCGGCCCCCCTTTTTTCATGAATTCAACACGAACCCACACCCGCCCCTCTTTGCGCAGCCTGCCCGGCGACTTCTTCGAACTGCTTGGTTCGATGCGTTTTGCCGTCAGCCTGCTGATGTTCATCTGCGTGGCGAGCCTGGTGGGCACGGTGTTGCAGCAGAATCGTTCGTCCAGCAACTACATCGACCAGTTCGGGCCGTTCTGGTACGAGGTGTTCGACAAATTTTCCATCTGGCACGTCTACAACAGCTGGTGGTTTCTGCTGATCATGGGCTTTTTGGTCGTGTCGACCTCGGTATGCCTGATCCGCAACGCGCCCAAGATGTTGCGTGACGCGCGCTCCTTCCGCGAGCACGTGCGCGCCAGCAGCCTGCGCGCCTTCCCGCATCGTGTGGAAACCGAAGAACCCACCGACGTGGCACAGACATCGGCCGGCCTGAAGGCGCTGCTTGAGCGGCTGGGCTATGCCGTGCGGCAGCGGCAGGACGCCGACGGCGTGCTGCTGGCCGCCAAGAAGGGCAGCGCCAACCGCCTGGGCTACGTCTTCGCGCACGCGGCCATGGTCATCATCTGCATCGGCGGGCTGCTCGATAGCGAATTGCCGGTGCGGCTGCAGGTCATGTTCGGCGGCAAGCAGCCCATTGTGGACAACATGCTGATTTCGGAAGTGCCCGAAAGCGGCCGTTTGTCGGTCAACAACCCCAGTTTCCGTGCCAGCGTGCTGGTGCCCGAAGGCGGGCAGGCCAGCACGGCGGTGGTGATGGTGGGCGACGGCGCCTTGGTGCAGCCGATGCCCTTCACACTGAAGCTGAAGAAATTCGTGGTCGATTACTACTCGACCGGCATGCCCAGCCGCTTTGCCAGCGAAGTTGAAGTCACCGACCCGGACACGGGCAAGACCTTCGATTCCACCATCGAGGTCAACGAGCCGCTGCGCTTCAAGGGCATGACCGTGTACCAGTCCAGTTTTGACGATGGCGGCAGCACGGTGGTCTTGAAGGGCTACCCGCTGGTCGGCGCCAATGCCGCGACCTTCTCGGTCAACGGCACGGTGGGCAAGACCAGCGAAGTGACGGCGCAGACGTCGGGTGGCCCGCGCAGCATGGGTGTCGAAATCACCGCCATGCGCCCGATCAACGTCGAGGACCTGACGCGCGGTGACCCCAAGGGCGCCAACCAGAGCTTTGCCGAGCACGTGGCCTCGGTGTCCGGCAGCGCGGCGGGAAAGAAGAACGAAAACCTGCGCAACGTGGGCCCCAGCGTCGAATACAAGCTGATCGACGATGCCGGCCAGGCGCACGAATTCCAGAATTACATGCTGCCCATGGAATTGGACGGCGCCACCGTCTTCCTGGCCGGGGTACGCAACAATGCGTCGGAGCCCTTCCGTTACCTGCGCATTCCGGCCGACGACGACAGTTCCATCGGTGAATTCATGCGCTTGCGCGCCACCTTGGCCGACCCGGCCGCGCGCCGGGAAGCCGCCCGTCGTTTCGCCGAGCGCAACAGTCCGTCCGGCGCCGACCGCCAACCCTTGCAAACCGCCGCCGAGCGCGCGCTGGAAACCTTTGCCTCGGGCGGCCTGCAAGCGGTGGCCGCATTCCTGCAAGCCAACACGCCCGCTGCCGACCTGGAACGCGCCGCGGATGTGGTGATCCGGCTGATCGGGGCCAGCATGAACGAATTGCGCGCCATCGAGCGCGAGCGCGCCGGCTTGCCGGCCGTGGCCGTGGAAGGCCCGGATGGCGAACGCGCGGCCGTCTGGTCGCGCCTGGCCGTGGCGGCGCTGTCCGACCTGACGGTCTATCCGGCGCCGGTGTTCCTGTCGCTGGCGGACTTCAACCACGTGCAGGCCAGCGTATTCCAGGTCAGCCGCACGCCGGGCAAGAACACGGTCTACCTGGGCAGCCTGTTGCTGGTCCTGGGCGTGTTTTCGATGTTCTACATCCGCGACCGCCGCGTCTGGATCTGGGTCAAGCCGCAAGGCAGCGGCAGCAGCGTCCTGGCGGCCATGACGTCCCAGAAGCGTACACTCGACTTCAATCAGGAGTTTGAACGCTTCAAGCAGGCGCTGCTGCGCCAGAAGAGGCCTTAAGGTTATTTATGTCGACTACGACCACCCCGCACCCCTCCTCGCCGGACACGTTGAACGCGTCGCCCGATACCCTGTGGCAAGACAGCTTGTCCGAAACGGGCGATAACCGCGCCCGTCGCGGCAAGCCGGATTGGACCGACGTTGTTTTCTTCCTGCTGTTGGCAGTGGGCGCCGGCTTCGCGCTGACCCGCCACGGCAGCGCGATGGACTACTACGAGAAGATCATCCTGTGTGGCACCGTGCCCGCGCTGGCCTGGATGGGCTGGCTGTGGCGTCCGCTGCGCCGCCTGATGGTCGCCTGTGCGATCGCGGCGGGGCTGGCCTTGATGCTGTACGGCAATGACCTGGCCCGCGCCGAGCAGGTGTTCTTCCTGAAATACCTGTTTTCTTCCCAGTCGGCCATCTTGTGGATGTGCGCGCTGTTTGCGCTGGCCATGGTCTGCTACTGGATCGGCGTATTCAGCCCGACCGCCGCGTGGCTGGGCACGGCGCTGACGTGGGGCGCGGTGTTCGCCGGTGTCACCGGCCTGCTGGTGCGCTGGCGCGAAGGCCATCTGATGGGCCCTGACCTGGGCCATATTCCCGTCAGCAACCTGTACGAAGTCTTCGTGCTGTTCTCGCTGATCACGGCGCTGTTCTACCTGTATTACGAACGCAAGTACGCCACGCGCGCGCTGGGCGGCTTTGTACTGCTGGTGGTGACCTCGGCCGTCGTGTTCCTGCTGTGGTATTCCTTCACGCGCGATGCCGGCCAGATCCAACCGCTGGTGCCCGCGCTGAAAAGCTGGTGGATGAAGCTGCATGTGCCGGCCAACTTCATCGGCTATGGCACGTTTTCGCTGGCCGCGATGGTGGGCTTTGCCTATCTGATCAAGCAGCATGGCCAGACCACGTCGTGGGCCAAGCTGGCGCCGCTATTCATCCTGGGTGTGTTGCTGTGCGCCGAGCCGATGGTGTTCCGTACCGACGGCTTGTCGGCCACGTGGATGCTGTACTTCGGCGTGGGCGCGGTGATCGTGGGCGCCATCCTGCTGGGCCGCCGCCGGATTGCCGCGGCGCTGCCCTCGCTGGAGGTGCTGGACGACATCATGTATCGCGCCATCGCCATCGGCTTCGCTTTCTTCACGGTGGCCACGATCCTGGGCGCGCTGTGGGCGGCGGACGCCTGGGGCGCCTACTGGCAGTGGGACCCCAAGGAAACCTGGGCGCTGATCGTCTGGCTGAACTACGCGGCCTGGCTGCACATGCGCCTGATCAAGGGTCTGCGCGGCACCATGGCGGCCTACTGGGCGCTGATGGGCCTGCTGATCACCGGCTTTGCCTTCCTGGGCGTGAACATGTTCCTGTCCGGCCTGCACTCCTACGGCCAGCTGTAATTCACCCCAAGCGCGTCACGCCGCCAACGCAAACATCGATTTTTGCGGCGTGGCCGCCTTGAAGCCCGGCGTATTGATCGTGTTCTGCAACGTCAGGCTGGTCACGCGCACCAGCGGCGCGGCGCGCACCAGCACGGTGAACGCCCCGGTGATGTAGCGCGCCTGCCCCATGAACGTCTGGGATATCACGCCACCGCCCACGCCCGCGGTGTCGCCGAGAGTCACCGGTATCGTTGTGACCATGTTGTGCATGGGCATGCAGCTTAACCACACGTTCCACACCACCGGAATCCCCATGGACGACGTCGACACGTCAATGTGCGGCACCGGCGGCACGGGCGTCTTGCAGACGTCGGGAAATCCCAAGCCGACGCTGGGTAACTGGCAGAGCACTTGCATGGTTTGCACTCCTGTTGCGATGGGGTCAAAGGTTTGCGCGCGCTGCCGACCACAGTTCGGCTTCAAGCAGGGGCGCGTCGTTTTCGATGATGCCGTGGCGCTGCGACCAGCGCACACCGCCGGTCAGCGCGCGATGCATGCGCGTGCGCAGGAAAGTGGCGTCGCGCAGATCAGCGCCCTCCAGGTCCGCCAGCGAAAAATCCGCGTCCGCCAGTTGCGCGCCATGAAAGTCCGTACCGGCGCAGCGCGCGCGCTGAAAAATGCACAGGCAAAGGCTCGCGCCGCGAAAGTTCGCGCCGTCCAGCGTGGCCTCGGCCCAGATGGCGCCGTCAAAGCGACCGCCTTGCAGGTCCGCCCCGGTCAGATCCGCCTGGGGAAACAGAGCCTGCGGTGTGCAAGCGCCGGCAAAGCGCGCGCCCCGCAACGATGATCCCTTGAAGCCCGACTGACGCAAATCGCATTGGCGAAAATCCGCGGCGTCCAGCTGGCAATCCGTGAAATGGCACAACGCAAACGACTGCCCGGCGAAGCGCTGCGCTGTCAAATTGCATTCCGTGAACATCGTGCTGGCGGCGTTGGCGCCCGTCAGCGTGGCGCTGCGCAGGTCCAGCTGATGGAACAGGGTGTAGCTAAGCTGCGCTTGCGTCAGATCGGCGTTGGCGAAGGTGCCGCGCGAGAACACCGAGCGTTCCACGCAAGCGGCCTGCAACGATGCAAGCTCTAGCGACGTGGCGGTGAAAGACGATTCGTACAGGGCGGCCTGGTCCAGCCGGGCGCCCGTCAGGTCGCATTCCGTGAAGCTCGCACCATGAAAGCGGCCGCCGCTGAACCTTGCTTCCCTTGCCTGGCAGCGTAGCAGCCGCGCAGTGTCCAGGTTGGCGCCGACGGCATCCACGTGGCCCATGGCGCAGCTGATGTACTGGCTGTCCTGTAACTGGCAGCCGGCCATCCGTGCACCCGTGAAATCAACGTGATCGAAAAAAGCACCCGCCAGATCCAGCCCGGCCAGATCGGCGCCTGCCAGGCTGATGTGTTGTATCGGCTCGCCATGGCGCACGCTGTCCAGCAGCTTGTCGATGTTCATGCGGGCTGCTCCGGCTGCCTGGCGGGCCAGCGCTTGGCGCCTTGCGTGTAGGTATGGTCCAGCCCGGTGCTGTCGTCCATTTGCGTTTGCGCGACATCGGCGCGGAAGAAGTTCGAACCGGTAAGGTCGGCACGCAAGAAGATGGCCTTGCCCAGCAAGCTGTTGATCAGGTTGGCATTACGCAGGCAGGCGCCGGTGAAATCCGCGCGCACGAAGTGCGTGTCGGGGGCGGTCAGGCCGCTCAGGTCGGCATCTTGCAACTGGCACTCGGAAAAGTCACAGGCGTTCAGGGTCGCGCCGCGCAAGTCCGCGCCCGTCAATGTGGCGCCGCGCGCGCTGCCGTGCTTGAACTGCATGCCGCGCAGCCGGGCGCCCGCCAGTTCGACGCGCCCGGCGAAGGCGCAGCCGTCCAGCGTGGCATTTTCCATGCTGAAGCGGCCTGTGAAAGCCACGTCCATGAAGCTCAGCCGCACCAACGTCGCGCCAGCAAAGTCCGCATTGGCAAGCGCGCCCTGCATGAACACGCACTGCTCGAAGCGCGTGTCGCGAAAGCCGCAGTCTTCGAATGTGCCGCTCATCGCCGCCCACTGGCTGAAGCTGGCGCGGCGGAAGTCGCAACGTATCAACCGCGCCTGGTGCAAGCGCCCCAGCTGCCATGCGCTGTCGGCAAAATTGCAGTCTTCGCACTGCGCGTGGTCCCACGTGCATTCCTTGAACTGGCCCTGCGCGAAGTTGGTCCTCACACATTGCGTGCGGCCCAGGTTGGCGCGCGTCAGGTTCGCGCCGGACAGGCTTGCGCGGGTCAAGTCCGCGCCGGTCAGCACGGCGTCGGTCAGGTCGCAGCCATCCAGCCGGGTATCCGCGAGCTTTGCGCCGGCGAAAATCGCGCGCTGAAAATTGACGCACGACAGGTCCATGCCCGATAGATCCGCACCGGTCAGGTTCATGTCGCGACAGTCGCGGTTGTTTTTCAGCTGCGCGTCCAGCTTGCGGCGCGTGCGCTGCGCGCGCAATGGCGGCATGGGCGGGGGCGGGGCAAAATGATGGGCCGACTGTTGATACGCCTGATGCACCTGCGGCCCCAGCGTGTCGGCCAGTGGCGGCTGGGACGTCGGGCTATCCGCCGATGCGCGTCCGGCCTGCGCATGCGGGCTGGCATCGAACTCGGCAATGTGTCGTTTGACCCTGCGGGGATCGAAGCCGGACGGCAGTGTGCCGTCCGGCCCCGGCCGGCGCAGCGCGTCCATGTCCACGCCGGCCACTTCGGCCATCTGCGGCAGGTTGGGATCCGCCAGCGCGCGCGCGCCCGGCCCGCCGGACAGGCGCTTGGCCTCTTCAAGCTCTTGCTGCATGCGCAATATCGTTTGTGGCAAATCGGCAAGCCTGGGCGCTGTAGGCGGCGGGTCCAACGGCGCCATGTACAGATCGGGGTCCAGGCCCTGCGCCAATAGCGACTCGCGTTCGCGCGCGTGGCGGCGCGCCAGCCCGGCGTGAACGTTCCTGTTGGTGGCACGCACGGCCAAGGTTTGCGCGTCCCCTTCCAACCCGCCGTCGCAAAGCTCTTCCGGCACGAGTTGCGCGTCCAGCAGGGCATAGACGGGGCCCAGCTCCGGGCTCAGGCGTTGCCGCACGACGTCCCGGTAATGGCTGACTTCGCGCGGCTGGTCCGCGTGTTCCAGCGCAGGCATGATGTGGCGGATATCCGCTGCGTCATCCTCGCGCACGTGCACCGCGCCGTGCCAGATCAGCACCATCTTCGTGTGATCGGGAAAAAACCACGCGGTGGTCAGGCGCAGCGGTACCTCTTCAAGCGCGCTGCCATCCGCCTGTCGGCTGACAAAACAGCGCGCGCGCCAGCGGGGCAGTTGGCCGCGCAACACCGCTTGTTCAGGATGCAGATTCCACAGCGCATAGTCCGTGCCACCGGCAAGCTCGGCGTTGGCCGGCCCCCATTGGTCGGGCGGCGCCGCGTTGAAGAAGCGCCAGTCCATGTCGCGCGCGAAACCGGGATAGTCGTGCTCCAGCCATTCCTGTCCGTAGTCGCGGCCCATGTGCGATGCGCGCTGCGGCCATTCCACGGGCAGTGCGCCAAAGCCCGCAGGCGCCACGCGTTGCCCGGGGGCGCTGATGCGCTGCAAGGGGTGTTCAATGTTTGGCAGCCGACGCGTGCGCACGCCATTGATGACCTCGTCCTGCGCGCCGATACCCAGCGGGTTTTCAGCGACGTCCGGGCCGCCATAGGCGTGGCTCCAGTCCAGGCGCATGCGCGCAAACGGCTGCGGCGCGGTCGCCTTGCCATCGATCCAGTAGCGGTCGCCAAAGACCAGCAATGACTTGTCGATGGCGCCCACCTGCACGCGCACGCCGCACGCGCCGGGCTGCTTGGCATCATGGGGGTAGGCATGGCCCGAAACCAGCACTTCCGGGTACTGCTTGGGCGTGGCCAGGTCCAGCGCGCCGATGCCTTCTTCGGCGGCAAGCTTCCAAAGGTCCTGGTCGGTCAACAACGTGGGGGACTGCGCGATGTCGACCAGGGCGAAGACCGACACGCCCAACAGATCGCGGCGCTGCCATCGGTAGGGCCGCGTCAGGACGCCCAGGCGGAAAGGCTTGATGGTCTTCATGGGCTATCCGGTGGGCTGATCAATGACGACGTCATAGGTGGCGGCATTGTCCCGCGACCCTTCGCGCGACCGTTGCGCGGACCCCTCCCGCGCCTGCACGCGCACCTGCACGGTCTTGCCCGCACCGAACTCGGCCAGGTGCAGCGGCGACAGCGGCACGCGTACCGTGCGCGTAAACGCCGGCGTGGCATCGGTGGCGGCAACCTCCAGCTCCAGCTCGATGACGAAATACAGCGTCTCGCCGATGCGGGTACGCGTGTCGCGCGCTGCCATCACGCGCGCGGTGCTGGCCACGCCCGTGGCGCGGACCGCGTCCAGGCGTTCGGTTTCCGCGCGCCCCGCCGCCCGGCGTCGGCGTTCGCGCCGAAGCATGAAGGCCGCCTGCACGCCGGACAACAGCAAGCCCAGCACCACCCATTTTCCCCAGTCCGGCCAGGCCGTCACGAAGTCCGACATGAGCGTCTCAAATGATGGACCACAGGCCGACCATGGATGCGCCCAGGCCGACCTGCTCGGCCTTCTGAAGGTCGAACGCGTAGCTGGACCCGGTCGTGCGGTACGACACCAACTGACCAATACTGCTGACCGCCGCGTAGTTCGTGAACGACAGGTTCAGCATGACGGTGGTGCGGAACAATGCCATTCGATGCATCCCGAATTCGGCCTTGGCCACCGCCAGGCCGATCGAGAACGGTGTGGCCTGCAACCAGCTTTCCTTGGACAAATCCTTCACGTTGGCAGCGTCCATCACCACGTCGGCCGGCGTTTGCAGCGTGATGTTGCCCTGGGCCTTGACCATCACCGTCGAGCCTTCCGATTCGATGTGCGCCTTGCCTTTGGATTTGATGTCCATCGTGGCGGTTTCGGACTGCACCAACATCGCCGTCTTGGCCTTCACGTCCATGTTTGCATCGGTGGACAGCACCTCGACCTTGCCCTTGGCCTTTTCAGTCAGCGTGCCGTCCTTGACGTGATGCAGCGAGTTGCCGCCGGTGACGTTGACCTCCTGGCCCGTCTTCAAGGTCTCCTTGAACAGCCCCGTGATCTCGCGTTCTTCGCCCTTGGCGGCCACGGTGGTCTTCAAGCCGTTGTCGAACTTCTCATCCATCAGGCCGTCTTTCACGTTGACGGTGCGCGAGGCCTTGACGGTGTATTCCTCGTGCCCCGTGACGTACACGTCGCGGCGCTTGCCGACTTTCAAGTTGTCGGTGCCGGTGATGTTGATGTCGCGAAAGCCGCCTATCTTGGTGGTGTCGTTCTGGCCGATGGTGGTGTTGCGGTTCAGGTCGGTCGAGTGCGTCTCGTTGGCTTCGACCTCGGTGCACAGCTCGCGCTCTGCGTGCAGCCAGATTCGCTCGCAGCCGCTTTTATCTTCGAACATCAACGCGTTCGCGGTGGCCGGCGTACCGCTTTTCGAGCGGCTAAGAAAGCCGCTTTGCGTGGCATTGTCGGGCAGGTCCCACGGCGGCAGGTTGTTCGCATTGAACACGCGTCCGATCACGATGGGGCGGTCGGGTTGGCCGCCAATGAAATCCACGATGACCTCGTCGCGCACACGCGGCAATTGGATGCCGCCAAAGCCGCCGCCCGCCCAGGGGCTCGACACGCGCACCCAGCACGAACTGTTCTCGTCCTTTTTGCCGTAGCGGTCCCAGTGAAACTGCACTTTGACGCGGCCCATCTTGTCGGTCCAGATTTCCTCGCCCTGCTTACCGACTACCGTTGCCGTCTGCGGCCCGTGGGTGCGGGGGATCGGCGTGACGCGCGGGGCGCGAAACTGCGTGCTGGAGGGCAGCACCACGAATTCCAGATCGAAATCGCCGGGGTCTATCTGACCGCTTGCGTAGCCCGTTTCGCGAATGCGGTAGTAGGTGCTGACGACAAGATACTCGCGGTTTTCCGCTTGCCGTGGATGATTGCGCAGCGTGAACAGATGCCCGGTCGACAGCCCGCGCGCATTGGATGCGCCGGTGCTTTGTTCCTGTCGGCATTGCAGGTCTTGCAGCCGCACGCGCGTGTAATGCTCGGCATCGTCCGGGTTGGTGTAGCCGCCTTGCCATTCGTACATTTCCAGGTCGCCGTGGTCATAGGCGCCCGGGTTGTTGCGCCGCGCTTCCAGACTGGCAGCGGGCGTCAGCGGGTGGTAATCCGTGGTGGCGAAGGCGCCCGGCGTGATCTGCTCGGCCACTTCCCACTTGTGGATGTAGTCTTCGCGCGGCACCGTGATGCGGTCGGGGCCGTAATACGGAATTTGTTCGTAATCGGCAACGGGTTCGTGCTGCGTGATGTCGTCGGTCAGCACCAGCGTGTGCTTGCCGTTGTCGTGCTTGAACCAGAAATAGATGCCCTCGTGTTCCATCAGCCGACAGATGAAGGCGTAGTCGGTTTCCTGGTACTGCACGCAGTATTCCCAGTTGCGATAGGTCTCGGTCAGCTTGAACTCAACGGGGTAGCTGTAATCCTTGAGCACCTCGCGGATCACGTCGGGCACGTTCTTGTTCTGGAAGATCTTGTTGTCCGACGTTTGCGTCAGGTACCACAGCCACGGGCGTACGGTGGCGCGGTAGATGGTGTAGCGCGACGTGTTGTTCTCACGGCCCACCAGCACGCAGCGGGTGATGTGTCCGCTGAGATAGCGCGGCGCGCCCGGCGTGGTTTCGATTTCAAGCGTCAGCGGTTTGCCAAGCAGCGACTTCATGTCCAGCGAATAGGACTCCGAGACCAGCTCAACCTCGAACTCAAATAGCTGCGACAGGCTTTCGGCGCCGTGCATGCCGCGAAATTTCAATTGCTCGGGCGGCAGGGGCGTATGCGCCTTGACGACGCGTTCGCTTGGCACGTTGCGGTCCATCTCATCGTCTCCTTATGAGAATTCAACTGCTGCTGCTGCTGCTGCGCTTGCTGGGTTGGGATGCACCGGACGCGCAAACGGCGCGCGTCGTAACGACTGCAATGGGATGGCCGGCCACACTGGGGCCGCTTGCAAAGGGCGGGCGCCGCCGTGCAAAAAGCGCAAAGCGAAAAACGCCGATGCCGGGGACGTCTGTCTCGTGAATCTGTTTACGCGCCGGTCTGCTGCCAGCGTGAGCGCCGATTGTAGGCACCGCGCAAAGCGGGTACGAAGCGCGATCACATGCTTTTGTGTTTTTTACGCTTCCGTAACAACACTTGCAGGTCGGCCCGTATCACGTAAGGAATATGTCAAAACATCAACGTAGCAGGGCAAGAAGTGTGCATTTGTTTAGTGGCTTGTTAGGTTTCTGTAAGAAAAATCTGAAGTTGTGAGTTGTCGGTTGCATACGGAAAGACGTGCCTAGAATTCTCCCTTCCGTGAAGCAGCGCGGAGCGTAGTGGTTGGTTCCAGGCAGCATCCCCAGGCATCTAAGCAATGACTATGGACTTCGCCGATATCCTCAATACACTCGATTCACGTCTGCCCTGCGGGGAAGACCTCGAATACGACGCTGACTTTCTGCAGTTGCAGCAAGCCGCGGCCGGCCGGGACGAACAGCAGTTCGGCTCGACCATCATCGCTGCGCAGCCGCCCGACTGGCGCGAGGTCGAACGCCTGGCCCGTGCCCTGCTTGAGCGCACGCGAGACCTGCGCGTGATCAGCCTGTTGACCTGTGCCTGGACCGAGATCCGCGGGATACCCGGCTACGCGGACGGTCTGGCGCTGGCCGTCGACACCCTTGAACGCTATTGGGAACCCGTGCATCCGCGCCTGGATAGCGTGGGCGAGGACGACCCCATGCCGCGCATGAACGCCTTGGCCGCGTTCGGCGATATGCAGGGCTGCGCGCGCAGCGTGCGCTCGGCCAGCCTGGTCAATGGTGTGCATGGGCAGCTCTCGCTGCGTGATACCGAGGCGCTGCTGGATGGCAGCCGCCAGGACGCCGACTGCTATCCGGGAGGCCGTCCCCGTGTGGTGGCGCGCCTGCGTGAGGCCTGGGCGCAACGCGACGCCGATGTGCTGGCGCTGGCCGCCGCATGCGATGCGTTGCGACGCATCCAGAAGTTGGTGACGGACAAACTGGGCGCCACGTGGACGCCGGATTACAGCGCAGTCTTGCGCACGTTGAACGTTGTGTTGGACGCCGCGCGCGACGGTCAGCAGACCTCTGCGGACGCGTCTGGAATGGCTGCCGAGGCGCACACGACCAGCGCCGGCAACGGCCATGGGCCTGGCGCGCAGCAAGGCGATCATCAAGACGAAGCCGGGCGGTCGGCGGACACAGCGCGGGGCCTTGCCGCCACGCATGCCGGCGTGCGCTGGCAGGACGCCCGCATCCAGTCGCGCGATGACGCCATGGCCATGTTGAGCAAGGTGTGCGCGTACTTCGAAGCCAACGAGCCCGGGCATCCGGCGCCGTATCTCATTCGACGCACCCAGCAGCTTATTCCGTTGAGCTTTCACGACATCATCAAAAACCTGGCGCCCCAGGGCCTCGAGCAATTCGAGGCCTGGCTGCCGCGTGACACCGACAGCCGGCCGGATTCGTAGCGCGGCGCAGCCCCCAGAGACCAACAAGAGGAGACAACACCATGGCGACCAGCCTGAAAGGAAGCGGCCAGAAGTTCATCGCCAGAAACCGCGCGCCGCGTGTGCAGATCGAGTACGACGTGGAGATCTACGGCGCCGAGCGCAAAATCCAGCTGCCCTTTGTGATGGGCGTGCTGGCCGACCTGGCCGGCAAGTCCGAAACGCCCCAGCCCGAAGTGGGCGAGCGCAAGTTCCTGGATATCGATATCGACAACTTCGATGAACGCATGCGCTCGATCCAACCGCGCGCGGCATTCCAGGTCGAGAACACGCTGACCGGCGAAGGCAACTTGAACGTGGACATCACGTTCGAGAGCATCGATGACTTTTCGCCGGCCACCGTTGCCAAGAAGGTTGGCGCGCTGAACGAGCTGTTAAGCGCGCGGACCCAGCTGGCCAACCTGCTGACCTACATGGACGGCAAGACGGGCGCCGAGGAACTGATCGGCAACGTGCTCAAGAACCCGGCGCTGATGAACGCGCTGGCGGCGGCGCCCAAGCCGGAAGCCCCACCCGCATCCGACCCCGCCGGCACGGACCCGGCAGCCTAGTTTCCGCTGGAATCGCTTTTCGGAGAATGCCATGACCGCAGTGGCCAAACGCGCCGACGCGCGCGCTGTCGATACCCTGGAAGCCGACGACCTGTCCGCGCTCCTGAAGAAAGAATTCAAACCCAAGACCGAGCAGGCGCGCGAGGCGGTGGAACACGCCGTGCGCACCCTGGCGCATCAGGCGCTTGAGAACAGCGGCGTCGGCCTGTCGTCCGACGCCTACCGCACCATCCAGGCGATCATCGCCGAGATTGATCGCAAGCTGTCCGAGCAGATCAACCGCGTGATGCACCATCCCGAATTCCAACAGCTGGAAGGCGCGTGGCGGGGCCTGCATTACCTGGTCACCAACACCGAAACCGACGAGCTGTTGAAGATCCGCGTGATGAGTATTTCCAAGGCGGAACTGGGGCGCACGCTCAAGCGCCACAAGGGCGTGGGCTGGGACCAAAGCCCCATCTTCAAGCGCGTGTATGAAGAAGAGTATGGCCAATTCGGCGGCGAGCCGATCGGCTGCCTGGTGGGCGATTACCACTTCGACCACAGCCCGCCGGATGTGGAGCTGCTGGGCGAGATCGCCAAGATCTCATCCGCCGCGCATTGCCCCTTCATTGCGGGTGCATCGCCCAATGTGATGCAGATGGATTCGTGGCAGGAGCTGGCCAACCCGCGCGACCTGACCAAGATCTTCACCAACACCGAATACGCCGCGTGGCGCAGCCTGCGCGAGTCCGAGGATTCGCGCTATATCGGGCTGGCGATGCCGCGCTTTCTGGCACGCCTGCCGTATGGCGCGCGCACGAATCCGGTGGATGAATTCGACTTTGAAGAGGACACCGACGGCGCCAACCACGACCGCTACACCTGGGCCAACTCGGCGTATGCGATGGCGGCAAACGTGAACCGCTCGTTCAAGTTGTACGGCTGGTGCACGTCGATCCGGGGCGTGGAGTCTGGCGGCGCGGTGGAAAACCTGCCGTGCCACAGTTTTCCCAGCGATGACGGCGGCGTGGACATGAAGTGCCCGACGGAAATCGCGATCAGCGATCGGCGCGAGGCCGAGCTGGCCAAGAACGGCTTCATGCCGCTGGTGCATCGCAAGAATTCCGACTTCGCTGCCTTCATCGGCGCGCAGTCGCTGCAAAAGCCACACGAGTACTACGAGGCCGACGCATCGGCCAATGCCAAGCTGGCCGCGCGCCTGCCGTACCTGTTTGCGTGCTGCCGGTTTGCGCATTACCTGAAGTGCATCGTGCGCGACAAGATCGGCTCATTCCGCGAACGCGACGACATGGAGCGTTGGCTGAACGACTGGATCATGAATTACGTGGATGGTGACCCGGTGAACTCGTCGCAGGAAACCAAGGCGCGCAAGCCCTTGGCGGCGGCCGAGGTGCAGGTGCAGGAAATCGAAGACAACCCGGGCTATTACTCCGCCAAGTTTTTCCTGCGGCCGCACTATCAGTTGGAAGGGCTGACGGTGTCGCTGCGGTTGGTGTCCAAGCTGCCTTCGCTCAAGCAGAACGAAGGCTGAGCGTCAGACAAGATGGGCGCAGCCGCGCCCGATAACTTCAGGAGACAGATGTGGCTGTGGATATGTTCATGAAAATCGATGGCGCCAACGGTGAATCCAAAGACGCCAACCATAAGGACTGGACGGATATCGTGTCCTTCTCGTGGGGCGCGACGCAGCCGGGCAACCTGGCCAGCGGCGGCGGCCTGGGCGCCGGCAAGGCAAGCTTCAACGACCTGCACGTGGTGGCGCGCATCGACAAGGCGTCGCCCGCCGTGATGAAGCACTGCGCCAGCGGCAAGCACCTGGGCAAGATCGAGCTGTCGCTTTGCAAGGCGGGCGGCGAGCAGATCGAATATTCCAAGATCACGCTGGAAGACGTGCTGGTGTCCTCGGTGCAGATCTCCGGTGACCGCAGCGCCGAGGGCGTGGTGGTGAACTACGCTTTCCAGGCGGCAAAGGTCAAGCAGCAGTACTGGGAACAGACGGAGAAGGGCGGCAAGGGGGCTGAAAGCCTGGTGGCTTGGGACATCAAGCAGAACAAGGAAGTCGGCTAGGGCGGGGCCACGATGTCTATGGTTGCCGTTCCATTCGGCGCGATCAGCCTGTCCGGCCAGCTGGAAGAAGTGCAGGCGCAGATTCGCCGCCGACCGGCTGATGCGGACTTGCGCGCGCAACTGTTCCAACTGTTGGTGGTGCAGGGAGACTGGGCTCGTGCCGCTGAACAGCTCAGCGTGTGTGGCGCGCTGAGTGCGCAGGCGCGGCCGACGGTCGCGCTGTATGCCAGCGCCATCGCGGCGGAGCGCGAGCGCGAGGCGGTGCTGGCGGGCGACGGCGAGCCCGTCATGTTGAGCGAGCCTGATGCGTGGATGCAGGCCCTGCTGTCGGCGCTGCATCGGGACGGGCAGGGTCCGAAGGACGAGGTCGCCGAGCAGCGTTCCCGCGCCCT
>NZ_LBHW02000052.1:0-34576 GCF_001005835.2 Achromobacter sp. LC458 | reverse complement strand
CACCGACAAACCGAACTTGTCGATCAGGTAGAAAGTGAAATAGCTGTTCAGGCTGGCCAGATAGAAGTACTTGGAAAATATCAGCACGCCCAGCACCGCCAGCGCGCCGATCACCCGATTGCGCGACAGCCCGTTGCCGGTGCCCGCCGTGCGCGCGCGCGGCTTCAACATGACGCGGTTGGCGCTGTACCAACGGCCGATACCGATCAGCACCACGATGCCGAATAGTGCCGCGAAGGCAAACCAGGCCACGCTGCGCTGGCCGTGCGGAATGATGAACAGCGCCGCCAGCAGCGGCCCCAGCGCCGACCCCACATTGCCCCCCACCTGGAACAGCGACTGCGCCAAGCCGTGCCGGCCGCCCGAGGCCATGCGCGCCACCCGCGACGATTCCGGGTGGAACACCGACGACCCCGTGCCGACCAGCACGGCGGCTACCAGCAGCCAGCTGAACGACGGCGCCACCGACAGCAGCAATAGCCCAGCCAGCGTGAAGCTCATTCCCACGGGCAGCGAATAGGGCTTGGGATGGCGGTCGGTGTACAGGCCGATGAAGGGTTGCAGCAGCGAGGCCGCCAACTGATAGACCAAGGTGATCAGCCCGATCTGTGCGAAGGACAGGCTGAACGAATCCTTCAACATGGGGTAGATGGCCAACAGGATCGACTGGATCATGTCGTTCATCAAATGCGCCACGCTGATCGCGCCCAGCACTTTATAGGCGGTGGATGGGGGGGTGGACGTGGCAGTGGACGTGGCGGCGGACGGGGCGGCGGTCGCCTGCGCAGCGGGCGCGGGCACGATGGCGTCCGACATGCCGGCAACGGGATTTTGGGCGGGGGTCATGGGCGGCTTTTGCGATGGGGTTGTGTTTGGCTGACAGCCAAAGCCAGCCATCAGTGTAGAAACCGGCCGCTGCGAAGATCTGCCAATTTTCATCGACCAAGTGACAAAATAGCGCCACCCTGCCCGCCGTCGCGGCCTCATCCTTTGGTTGGAAGTGACATCATGGCCACCCGTCTTGCCCCGCCCGACCCCGCCCGCAGCATCAACGCGCAGGACTACCAGGACCGCCCGCGCGTCGTCACCGCGCTGGCCAAGGAATTTCGCGCGGGCGCGCAAACGGGCGCGCACTCGCATCCCCGCGCGCAGCTGATCTACGCGGCCGAAGGCGTGATGCGCGTCACCACACCCAGCGGCTTCTGGGCGCTGCCGCCGCTGCGCGCCTTGTGGGTGCCGGCCGGCGTGCCTCATGGGGTGGACATGGTGGGCGCCGTGTCGATGCGCTCGCTTTACATCCAGGCCGATGCCGCCGCCGGCTACTGGCCGCAACCCCAGGTGGTGGAAGTGAGCGGCCTGCTGCGCGAACTGATCCTGGCACTGACGGCCGAGCCCATCGACTACCCGCTGGGGGGCCGGGCCGAGCAGATCGCCGCGTTGATCCTGTCTGAACTAGCGGCCGCGCGCGTGCTGCCCATACAAATCCCCTGGCCGCGAGACCGCCGCTTGCAGACCATCTGCGCGGCCATCCTGGACCAGCCCGGCCTGCAACGCGGCATGGAAGCCTGGGGCAACGAGGTCGGCGCCAGCGCGCGCACGCTGATCCGGCTGTTCCAGGCCGAACTGGGCCTGAATTACCGGCAATGGGTGCAGCAGGTGCGCCTGGCTGACGCGGTCTGCCGCTTGTCGGAAGGCGTGCCCGTTGCCCGCATCGCGGCCGACCTGGGATACCGCAGCATCAGCGCGTTCAGCGCCATGTTCCACCGCGCGTTGGGCGCGCCGCCGCAGCGGTATCAACAGGGCTCCTGGCGCCTTACCGAAAGCTGAATCACAACAGGCGCATGCAACCGGCCTTGCTGTTTGTCACGGCGCGCAATACATTTCACAGCGCAATTCCCGTCGCTCGCGCACGCAAGCCGCGTCGCGCGTATGCTAGACCCCGTCCCTATATCTACCGCGGCACACGCCCCCCACTTGGCTTCGGCAAGTTTGGTTACTGAAACCTTATGACGCCATGGCCGGTCTATAGCGTTCTGTCCTAGAATCGCCTGCAATGAGCACCCCCCAGCAATCCTCCGCCAACCCGGGCGGCAAATCGGGCCTTCCCTGGAAGCGCATCCTGGTCAAGACGGGCATCGTCGCGGCCGGCGTCGGCGCGTGCGGGGCCGTCGTGCTTGGGCTGGCATTGGCCCTGGCCTGGCCCAGCCTGCCCGACCTGCACGCCATGACCGACTACCGGCCGCGCGTGCCGCTGCGCATCTACACGGCCGACAAGGTCCTGATCGGCGAATACGGCGAAGAACACCGCAACGTGCTGCGGTTTGATGAAATCCCGCCGGTGATGCGCCAGGCCGTGCTGGCGGCCGAGGACGACCGCTTCTACAGCCACGGCGGTGTCGACTGGATGGGCGTGGCGCGCGCGGTACTGACCAACGTGGTCAAGGGCTCGAAGTCGCAAGGCGGCAGCACGATCACGATGCAGGTGGCGCGCAATTTCTATCTGTCTTCCGAAAAGACGTATTCGCGCAAGCTGTACGAGCTGCTGCTCACGTTCAAGATCGAAAACGAGCTGACCAAGGACCAGATCCTTGAGCTCTACATGAACCAGATCTATCTGGGGCACCGCGCCTATGGCTTCGCGGCCGCGTCGCGCGCTTACTTTGGCAAGCCGCTGTCGGAAGTGACCCCGGCGGAAGCCGCCATGCTGGCCGGCATCCCCAAGGCTCCGTCGCGCTTCAACCCCATCACCAATTTCCCGCGTGCCGAAATTCGCCAGCACTACGTGCTGGGCCGCATGAAGGCGCTGGGCTACCTGACGCCCGAGCAGGCCGACGAAGCGCTCAAGCAACGCCTGACGATCCGGGGGGCTGACGGCACCAGCGCGCGCGGCTTCGCCGTGCATGGCGATTACCCGTCGGAACTGGCACGCCAGTTGATGTACGGCGTGTTCCAGGAAGAAACGTATTCCAAGGGCATCGACGTCTACACCACCATCGATTCCAAGGCCCAGGAAGCCGCTTACCGCGCGGTGCGCGATGGCGTCATGGACTACACGCGCCGCGCCGTATATCCCGGCCCGGAAGATCAGATCGACCTGCCTGACGGCGTCGAAAGCGATGCCCAGGCGCTGGACGAGATTCTGGACGGCGTGCAGGACAAGACGCCGGACAGCGAGGACCTGCTGGCGGCGGTCGTCCTGTCGGCCAGCCCTACCGAAGTGAAGGTAGCCCGCAGCGCGCGCGACATCATCACCATTTCGGACAAGAAGGCGCTGGCCGTGGTGGCGCGCGCCTTGAACCCCAAGGCCAGCGACAGCCAGCGCATCCGTCGCGGTTCGGTCGTGTACATCCACAAAACGGGTGGCAAGGACAGCGACACCTGGGAAATCATCAACATGCCGGCGCTGCAAGCGGCGTTGGTGTCGATGGCGCCGCAAGATGGCGCGATCCGCGCCATGATCGGCGGCTTTGACTACAACCGGGGCAACTTCAACCGCGTGACGCAGGCCTGGCGCCAGCCCGGTTCCAACATCAAGCCGTTCGTCTACGCCGCGGCGCTGGAACGCGGCTTTACCCCCGCCACGCAGATCTCCGACCAGCCGTTCATGCTGACGGCCGCGCAAACGGGCTCCAAGGACTGGCAGCCCAAGAACGACGGCAACAAGTACGAACCCATGCTGACGTTGCGCCAGGGCTTGTACCGGTCCAAGAACATGGTGTCGATCCGCATCCTGCAAGCGATTTCGCCGCAGTACGCCCAGGACTACCTGACCCGTTTCGGCTTTGACAAATCGCGCTGGCCGGCGGTGCTGCCGCTGGCGCTGGGCGCGGGCGGCGCCACGCCGTTGCAAGTGGTCAATGGCTATGGCGTCTTCGCCAACGGTGGCTATCGCGTGACGCCGTACCTGGTGGACCACGTCACCGACCGTTCGGGCAAAGTGCTGATGCAGGCGCAGCCCGTCAAGGCGGGCGACGAAGCGGCGCGCGCTATCGACCCGCGCACCGCCTGGGTCATGGACGACATCCTGCGCGGGGTCACTACCAGCGGCACGGCCGCGCGCGCGCACCAGGTGCTGAAGCGCAACGACGTCGGCGGCAAGACGGGCACCACCAACGACGCGGTGGACGTCTGGTTCTCGGGCTTCACGCCCGATCTGGCCACGACCGTCTGGATGGGCTTTGACCAGCCCAAGTCGCTGGGCACCAACGAATTCGGCAGCGGCCTGGCGTTGTCCACGTGGCTGGACTACATGCAGCCGGTATTGAAGGGCATGCCCGAAGCCAAGCAGCCGCCGCGTCCGGACGGGCTGCTGGTGGAAAACGGCGAATACTATTTTGCGGAATTCCCGCCCGGGCAGGCGGTGGCGTCGCTGGATTTGTCGTCTGGGGATGCGCTGACCGATTTCCTGAACAACAACCGCAGCACGGATGGCGTGGACACGTCCGTCAAGCCGCTGCCGAGCCCCGGTGGCGCCGCGCTGCCGCAAAATTCGAACAACAGCGCCGTGCAGCCGCCGTTGCAGCCCATTCCGGTACCGAGCGCCGCGAATGTTGCGCCGGGGGGCATGGCGGGCGTCGCGACGTCTGGACTACCGGCGGCGGGCATACCGGCTTCGGGTGTACCGGCGGCGGGCGTACCGGCTTCGGGCGTACCGGCTTCGGGCGTACGGGCTACGGGCGTACCGGCGGCGGGCATGCCGGCGGCCACCCTGCCTGCTGCCGGCAGCGCGGAAGATGCCGCTGCGCGCGCCAGCGCGGTAACTACGTCCAGCTCGGTCATCGCCCGGCCGCTGTAACCGACCAACGCTGTAACCGACCAACGCTGAAAAACGACACGGGCGCCCTTTGCGGCGCCCGTGTCGTTTCCCTGCTTTCTCGTGCCACGGTGACCGTTAAACGGCCCCCTCCCTCGTCCCCCGCGCCCGTCGGCCTACTCCTCTACCGCAAGCTCGGTCACGACCTCGCGCGGCCAGGCCGTCAGCGATTCCAGGTCCAGGAACGTGAAGTAGCCGGATCGCCAGCCTTCGGTATCGATGTGATAGACGTTGCCCAGGACCAGCGGCGCGGCCACGGGCGTGTGCCCGGCCACCACCGCCCGCACGCCCTGGATGCCGGTGCGGTTCATCTGCCGCAAGCGGTCGCGCGACCACTGGCACGTCGCGCTGGTGCGCTTGTAGCGATCTTGCAGCGCGAACTCCAGGCGCGGCCAGAACAGCACCGGGCAATCCGCATGCAGCAGGCCCACCGCGCCCTCGCGGGTTTCGACTTCGATCGCGATGGGAAGCTGGGCAAACGCGTCGGCAAACACTTGCTGCTGGTCGACGGGCAGGTCCAGGAACCAGCCGCCGCCGTAACCGCGCCAATTGGTCACGTCCACCTTGCCGGTGCGCACATGACGAATCGCATAGTCTTCGTGGTTGCCCTGGACCGCGTAAAACCAGGGCTGGGCCAGCCATTGCAGCGCGGCTTCGCTTTCGGGGCCGCGATCAACCAGATCGCCCACGGAAAAGAGCCGGTCGCGGGCCGGGTCGAAACCCAGCCGGTCCAGGCTTTCCTGCAAACGCGAAAAATGACCGTGCACGTCGCCGACCGCGAAATCGCGGCCATGCTCGTTACGCGGGACTTTTAAAAATCGCTGCTCCATGATGCTTCTCGACTGCCGGTTGCGGGGCGAGCAAGACCCGTCCCTTGAAACAAACCGTGGCGGCTCGCGCCCGGTATCTCCCGACCTGTCTTTTTAACCCGCTTTAGTTGACGCCGGCCTTGCACCCCTGGCCATCCGGGGGTCAAATATTCCGTTACGAGAATCGCTATTATTCGTGATAATGTTCCGCCTTCCTCACAAACAGCTTAAAGGGGGCCGCGCGCGCCGCCGCCCCCTTCCGCCGCCATGACAGCCGCGTCCACCATCAAAACCTGGTACTGGATCCACAAGTGGACCAGCCTGGTTTGCACCATCTTCCTGCTCATCATCTGCCTGACGGGCTTGCCGCTGGTTTTTCACCATGAAATCGAGCACTGGCTGGATGACGCCAAGCCGCTGTCCAACGTGCCGGCCAACACGCCGCCCGCCAATCTGGACAAGCTGGTCGCCAGCGCCCTGACCATGTATCCGGGCGAAGTGGTTGATTACCTGTTCTTCGACCCCGACGAGCCCCAGGTGTATGTCGGCATGGCCAAGAAGCCAGGTGATGGCCAGGCGTCCGGGCACGCGGTCCGCATGGACGGCCGCACCGGCGACGTGCTGCTGGAAGGCCCGCTGTATACCGAAGACAAGTTCTCGTTCATGGGCATCATGCTGGCCCTGCATGTGGATTTGTTTGCCGGCTTGCCGGGTGAGTTGTTCCTGGGCTTCATGGGGCTGCTGTTCTGCGTGGCTATCGTGTCAGGCGTGGTGTTGTACGGCCCGTTCATGAAAAAGCTGGAGTTCGGCACCGTCCGCGCCGCCCGGTCCACGCGCCTGAAATGGCTGGACCTGCACAACCTGCTGGGCATCGTGACCCTGGTGTGGGCCTTCGTGGTGGGCTTTACCGGCGTCATCAACGAACTGTCGACCCCGTTGTTCCGCCTGTGGCAGTCCACTGAATTGGTCCGCATTCTGGAACCCTACAAGGGCCAGACCGTGCCCACGCAGTTGGCCTCGGCGCAACTGGCGGCCGACACGGCCAAGAAAGCCATGCCGGGCAACGAGGTGTCATTCATCGCCTTTCCGGGCAACGCTTTCGGCAGCCCGCACCACTACATCGCCTGGATGCGTGGCGACACGCCGCTGACCTCGAAGCTGAACACGCCCGTGCTGGTCGACGGCAGAACCGGCGAACTGACTACCGTGGCCAAAATGCCGTGGTACCTGACCGCGCTGGAAGTGTCGCGCCCGCTGCACTTTGGCGATTACGCGGGCCTGCCGCTGAAGATCATCTGGGCCTTGCTTGATCTCATCACCATCGTGGTGCTGGTCAGCGGCCTGTACCTGTGGATTGCGCGGCGCCGCGCCACCGAGGCGCGCATCAACGAGCTGGTGAAAAAGCACCAGGCCGCCGCCGCCCCGCAAAGGAATCCGGCATGAGCGCCCGCCACACCAAAGGCCGCACAGGTCGCGGCTTCATGTTCGTATGGGGCGCGCCCATCCTGCTGGGCGTGCTCAGCGTCTTTGGCCTGTTGGCCGCGCTGTTGGGCACGGGCGCCTGGCACTGGGCGTCGTGGATCACGTTGACCATCCTGCTGGGGGTCATCGTCCGGTACTGGGTGTTCCCGCTGAAACACTAGGCGGGTCATGGGGCCCCGCTGCCCCATCCGACGCCCTAGTCCCGCGCCCCGGTCCCGCGCCCTGTCCTGGGCCGGTCCTGGACCCGATCCCGGGGCGTTGTCCCCGCCCTTGAGCCAGACCTTGAGCCCGGCCCTTGAGTCCGGCCATTGAGCCCGGCCATTGAACCCGCCTTCCCCAGGCCGGCTATCGGCCGAATTGTTCCGGGTCCGGCCCCAGCCGCGCGCCGCTCTTGATGCCGTCAATCGCGGCCATCTCATCCGCCGACAGTTCAAAATCAAAAATGTCGATGTTCTCGCGGATGCGGGCGGGCGTGACCGACTTCGGGATCACGATAAGGCCGCTTTGCACGTGCCAGCGCAGCGTGACCTGCGCCGGAGACTTGCCGTGCTTGGCGGCCAGGTCCACGATGACTTTTTCTTTCGTCACGCCGCCCTGTGCCAAGGGGCTCCAGGATTCGGTGGCGATGCCGTGCTTGGCGTGGAAGGCCCGTAGCTCCTGCTGGGCGAAGCCCGGATGCAGCTCGATCTGATTGACCGCCGGCGTGACGCCAGACGTCTCGATCAACTGTTGCAGGTTGGCCTGCGTGAAGTTGGACACCCCGATCGAACGCGCGCGGCCGTCTTCCTTCATTTCGACCATCGCGCGCCAGGCATCCAGGAACTGGGTGCTGCCCGCCACCGGCCAGTGGATCAGGTACAGGTCCACATAGGCCAGGCCCAGCTTTTCCAGGCTTTCGTCCATGGCCTTGTGGGCGTCGTCATAGCCGTGCTTGTCGTTCCACAGCTTGGTGGTGATGAACAGGTCCTTGCGCGCCACGCCCGATGCGCGCAAGCCCGCGCCCACGCCTGCCTCGTTGCCGTAGATGGCCGCCGTGTCCACCGACCGGTAGCCGGCCGCCAAGGCTTCCTTGACGCTGGCGGCCGCCTGGTCATCGGGCACCTGCCAAACGCCCAGCCCCAGTTGCGGGATGTTGCTGCCGTCGTTCAATTTCACTGCGGGTACCTTCGCCATAAGCCCTCCGAAACATGCAACGCAACGCTCGCACGGCGAATACGCGCCAGGTCGCGCAATCCAGGGGCACAGCCCGGCCAACCCCGGATTGAAGAGATAAAAAAGCGGGCTTGCCGAGCTGCGCCCACATTGCGATACCGGTCCGACATCCCCAGGCAATGGTCCGCAAATACCAGGGGTTATCACCCAAATAATAGCGCCCGTGCCGGATAATGCCCTTCACACCGCTCCACCCCCCGCTTTCGCCCCCCAAGGCCAGCCATGAATTCCCCTGACGCGCCCCCGAAGAATCGCGGCGGTTTTTCTACCTTGCGCACCCTGTTCCCGTACTTGTGGCCGCCCGGCAAGACCGGGCTCAAGGTGCGCGTCGTGGGCGCATTGCTGTGCCTGTTCGCGGCCAAGGCGGCCACCGTTTATGTGCCACTGATCTACAAGCACGCCATCGACGAACTGGGCAAGGGTGCGCCCGGCGCGGTGACGGTGCCGCTGGGCCTGATCCTGGCCTATGGCACCGCGCGCGTGCTGTCGCTGCTGTTCTCGGAATTGCGCGACGCCATCTTTGCCCGCGTCGGCCAGCACGCCATCCGCGCGGTGGGCTTGCAGATCTTTCGCCACTTGCACGCGTTGGCGCTGCGTTTTCACCTGTCGCGCCAGACCGGCGGGCTGACACGGGCCATTGAACGCGGCACCAAGGGCATCCAGACGCTGCTGTCGTTTTTGCTGTTCAACATCCTGCCCACGTTCTTTGAAATCGGGCTGGTGTGTATTGTGCTGTGGAAGATGTTCGACATCTGGCTGGCCGCGGCCACCGGCGCGACAGTCATCCTGTACATGGCCTATACCCTTGCCGTCACGGAATGGCGCGCCAAGTTTCGGCGCCAGATGAACGAAACCGATTCAGAAGCCAACACCAAGGCCATCGAAAGCCTGTTGAACTACGAGACGGTCAAGTACTTTGGCAACGAAGAGCACGAGGCGCGCCGCTACGACGCCTCGCTGACGCGCTACGAGCGGGCCGCCGTGCGCAGCCAGGTCAGCTTGTCGATCCTGAACGTGGGCCAGGCCGCCATCATTTCAGTGGGCCTGACGCTGGTGATGTGGATGGCCGCCACCGGCATCGCCCAGGGCCGCTACACGCTGGGCGACTTTGTCCTGGTCAACACCTACCTGTTGCAGCTGTACCAGCCCCTGAGCTTCTTCGGCTTCATCTACCGCGAAATCAAGCAGGCCATGATCGACATGGAACGCATGTTCGAACTCTTGGGGCAGGACCGCGAAGTGGCCGACCGCCCCGACGCCCTGCCGCTGCGCGTGGCGGGTGGCCAGGTGGAATTTCGCGACGTGTATTTTGGCTATGACGCGCGCCGCCCCATCTTGAAGGGCGTGAGTTTCACCATTGCGGCGGGCAAGACCGTTGCGGTGGTCGGCACGTCGGGCGCGGGCAAATCCACCATCGCCCGCCTGCTGTTCCGCTTCTACGACGCGGACAGCGGCGCCATCCTGGTCGACGGCCAGGACGTGCGCAACGTCACCCAGGCCAGCCTGCGCGCCGCGATCGGCGTGGTGCCGCAAGACACCGTGCTGTTCAACGACACCATTCACTACAACATCGGCTACGGCCGGCCCGGCGCGACCGAGGCCGAGATCCAGGCGGCCGCGCGCTTGGCGCACATCCACGACCTGATCATGACCATGCCGGACGGCTACCAGACCATGGTGGGCGAGCGCGGCCTGAAACTATCTGGCGGCGAAAAGCAGCGCGTAGCCATCGCCCGCACCATCCTGAAGAACCCCGCCATTTTCCTGTTCGACGAAGCCACCAGCGCGCTGGACACCCACACCGAACGCGAGATCCAGGCGAACCTGCGCGAAGTCAGCCAGGGCCGCAGCACGCTGATCATCGCGCACCGCCTATCCACTGTGGCCGACGCCGACGAGATCATCGTGCTGTCCGAAGGCCGCATCATCGAACGCGGCCGCCATCCGCAGCTGCTGGCGCAACGCGGCGTCTACGCCGGAATGTGGGCGCGCCAGCAGGACGGCGCGGCGTCCAACGAAGACGCCAATGTCAGCGACGCCCCGGCCAGCAATCCGGTGAACAACCCAGCCAACAGCCCGGCGGATTGACAAGCCCCATCGCCCTGACCGAACATCGCACCCTTTCGTAAAAAGGCCCGCCATGCAGGAACCCTCGCTTGCCCCCGAAGTCCGCGTCTGCGCGGCATCCGACCTGGCCAACGGCGGCCTGGGCGTCAAAGTGCCGGTGTCCGACGGCTCGGGTCAGACCACTGCCTTTTTCGTCCGCTACCAGGACCGCGTGCATGGATATCTGAACCGCTGCGCCCACGTGGGCGTGGAACTGGATTGGGAAGGCAGCTTCTTCACCCGCGCGGGCGACCTCATCATGTGCGCGCGCCACGGCGCGACCTATCAGCCGGACACCGGCTTGTGCGTCGGCGGGCCTTGCAAGAACGGGCGCCTGACCGCGCTGACGGTGTCGGAACGTGATGGCGCCGTGTACTGGCACCCCACCGGCAAGATCGTTCCGCGCGACGGCGGCTGACAGCTGGCCGACGTTGGCGTTTGGCGTTTCCGACTTGACGTAACCATCGTCGCTGACGCTACGCCCCCGCCACGGCTGCCTGCGCCGGCGGCTGCCGTTCCGCATAGCGCCGCGCCAACACGGCGCACACCATCAGCTGCATCTGGTGAAAGATCATCAAGGGCAGCACCACCACGCCCATCTGCGACGTGCCGAACAGCACGGTGGCCAGCGGAATGCCGGACGCCAGCGACTTCTTCGACCCGCAGAACACCAGCGTGATTTCGTTCTCTTTGGACAAGCCCAGCTTGCGGCTGCCCCAGGTTGTAATCACCAGCACCGAGCCCAGCAGCAACGCATTCACCAGCACCATCGTGGCCAGGTCGATTGCCGGAAACGCGTGCCAGATGCCCTGCGCCACGGCTTCACTGAAGGCCGTGTAGACCGCCAGCAAAATCGAACTGCGATCCACCTTGGACAACGTGCGGCTGTTGCGCTGCGCCCAGGCGCCGATCCACGGCCGCAACAGGCTGCCCACCGCAAACGGCAACAGCAGCTGCGCCAGGATGCGGCCCGCGTCGGCCAACCCGTGTCCGCCGCCCTGCCGATGCAGCAACACCGCCACCAGCAACGGCGTCAACACGGTGCCCAGCAAGTTGGACGCGGTCGCCGCGCAAATGGCGCCCGGCACGTTGCCCCGCGCCATCGACGTAAAGGCAATGGACGACTGCACGGTTGAAGACAGCGTGCATACGAACAGCACGCCCAGCCACAGTGAAGGCGTCAGCAGACCGGGGAACAGGGCCCGCAAGCCCAGCCCCAACGCGGGAAACAGAATGAAGGTGCAGGCCAGGATCAACGCATGCAGGCGCACGTCCTTCACGCCGGCCACGATGGCATCGGTGGAAAGGCGCGCGCCGTGCAGAAAGAACAGCAACGATATCGCCACGTTGCTGGCCACCATCATGAACGTGGCGCCCTTGCCCACGGCGGGGAAAAAGCTGGCAAACGCCACGGTGGCGATCAGGATCAGCGTGAATTGGTCAGGTAAAAAGCGGCGCATGGCTAGGTTTCCAGGAAATTACGGAAAACTATAGGCGCGCCCCTTGCCATCGTGAAGGCCATTGATTACTTTGACTGTCATCGAAAAGTTCTATGACCCTATTGGCTTGCCATGCTTAACCCCTTGTGGCTCAAGACCTTCACGGTGGCCGCCGGCGCCCCCAGCTTTACCGAAGCCGCCCGCCGCCTGGGTCTGACCCAGCCCACTGTCAGTGAACATATCCGACAACTGGAACAGTCCGTGAACCGGCGCCTGTTCCTGCGCGACACGCATTCGCTGGCGCTGACCAGCGACGGGCGCAGTTTGCTGGTGCATGCCGAGATCATTCTGGACGCGCACGAACGCGCCGCGCGGCTGTTCGATGCGCCGCGCCTGCGCGGTCGCGTGCGGCTGGGCACGTCGGACGATCTGGCGATGGGGCCGCTGCCGGATGTGCTGGCCGCGTTTCGGCTGGCGCACCCCGAAGTGGAACTGGACCTGACCATCGGCGTCACCAGCGAGCTCTACAAACTGCTGGACGACAACGAGCTGGACGTGATGATCGGCAAGCGGCGGCGCGGCGATCGCCGGGGCCAGACGCTGCACAAGGAAGCGCTGCTGTGGCGCGCCAAGGAAGGCCTGCGATTTGCGCCGGATGCGCCGCTGCCATTGATATTGCTGCGCGAGCCGAGCGTGACGCGCACGCTGACGCTAGACGCCTTGGCGCGCGCCGGCCGCAGCTGGCAGATCGTTTGCACAAGCACCAGCTACGCGGGCTGCCAGGCGGCCGCGCGCGCGGGGTTGGGCATTACCGTGCAGCCTTCGCACCTGTCCACGGCGGGGCTGGCCGCGCCCGGTGGCGCGACGCAACTGCCCGCTTTACCGCAAGTGGAATTCATCGTCATCTCGGCTCCGGCCCCCAACAAGCCCACGCGGGCGCTGACCGACATCCTGATGCGCAGCACCTTGACCTGACCTTGCCACAAGGTGCGGATGCGGCGGCGGCGGGCCGTCAATACACGCCCGCCCGGGCTCAGGCTTATTCCGGCAGCGGATCCGGCACGCCGTCTTCGTCCACGCTGGTCACGCGGTCCAGCGCATTGCGCGCGGCGGACATCGCTTCGATGGCGCTGCGAAAGCGGCGGCTGACAAAAATTTCGAACGGCTGGCCTTCGGGCGGCGCGGCGGCCGGCTCGGCGCCATCCGGGTCCGCCGCCTGCTGTGCACCGGCCTCGCCTTCCTTGACCTTGGCCACCAGGCGCCGCGTCTCCAAGAACGCCCGGGGCGGCGTGCGCCCTTCGGGTTGCGTCGCGTACGCCACCACCGAAAATCCGTTGATCTTCTTCTCTAGCATTACGGTTCCCTTGCGCCGCGGCCACAGTCGGCGCAGCTTGTTCCTAGCGACAACGGCGCGGCAAACGGAAACTTAAGCGGCATGCAAAAAGCCGGCGTTGATCTGCATCAACGCCGGCTTTTTGCCTGGGCACAGCCACACAAACGACTCTATTTTGTCGACTGTTATGTTGTCGACCGCTACTTGGTCGCCGCAACCGCGTCCATGCGCACACGCACGTAATCGGCCACCTGGGCAAGCACCGTCGTCAAATGCCCGCGCAACAAGTCGAATCCGGCGTTGCGCTCGCGCGTGGCTTCGTCCATATACAAGGGGCGCCGAATCTCGACCTGCAAACTGTGCCGGTTCAACGCCGGCTGGCCGATCTGCGCAATCAGTTGCACGCCCTTGTAGGGGTCGTTGCGCGCGACGGTATAGCCCAGGTCGCGCAGCGCTTTTTCGATCAGCGCGATGAACTCGGGCTCGCACGTTGTACCGTCCCGGTCGCCCAGCACGAAGTCCGCCAGCGGATGTTCGCTTTGCCGGCCCAGGCGTTCGTACGCGTCGTTGGGCATGGAATGCAGGTTCAGGTGCCACACCGCGCCAAAGCGTTGTTCGGCGCTGCTGATGGCCTGCGACAACGCCGCGTGATAGGGCTCGTAGTAAGCCTGGATGCGATGCCGCACCTCGGCCAGGCTCAGCTTGCGATCGTAGATGGGCGTGGCCTTGTCCATGCGGCGCCAGATCAGCCCCTTGCCCAAGCGGGTCTTCTCGCCCGGCGACAGCGGCTGCGGCCACGGTTCAGCCAACAGGTCGGGGTCCAGGTCCTGCAAGGTGCGGTTCGGGTCGATGTACACGCGCGGAAAGTGCGCGGCAATCAGCGTTGCACCCAGCGTGGGCGCCGCCGACCACAACGCGTCCACGTGCGTGTCTTCGCCCTGGCGCAATTGCGCTTGCGTTGCCACCGCCCCGAAATCGTCGGGATAGCGTTCACCGCTATGCGGCGAATCACAGACCAGCGGCAAGGCCGGCCCCTGAGGTTCATGCACGGAAACCACGTTGAAATCGGCAAGCGTCATCGTCAGTCAGCCTGAATGTTGGCGGCCTTGGCCACCTTGGCGTAGCGGGCCAGGGCCTGTTCGATCTGGACCTGGAACTCTTGGGGCGTCGTGGGCATCAGCGTACCACCCACGTCTTCGGCCTTCTTGCGGAACTCGGGGTCTTGCATCGCCGCGCGCACCGCCTGGTTCAGGCGGTCGACCACGGCCGTCGGCGTACCGGCCGGGGCCACCAATCCGAACCAGCCGCCCGTGCCCATGTCGGGATACCCCAGTTCGATGTAGGTCGGCACGTCCGGCAGCAGCGGCGAACGCTCGGCGCCCAGCACGGCCAACGCACGCAGCTTGCCGCCCTGCACCTGCGGCAGCGTGGACGACAGGTTGTCGGTGATGGCGTCGACCTGCCCGCCCATCACGTCGTTCAACGCAGGACCCGCCCCACGGTAAGGCACGTGCAGCAGCTTGATGCCGGACAGCATCATGAAATTCTCGATGTTCACATGCCCCAGCGATCCCACGCCGGGCGAGGCGAAGCTGTAGCGGTCAGCCGGCGCCTTCTTGGCCAGCGCCACGAATTCCGCCATGTTCTTGGCCGGGATATTCGGGTTGATGGCAAGGATGCTTGGCACCGCCAGCACGTTCGCCACAGGCGCGAAGTCCTTGATCGGGTCGTAATTCATCTTGCGATACACGGCCGGATTCGAGCCGTGCGTGCTCATCGTCGCCATGCCGATCGTGTAGCCGTCCGGCGTGGATCGCGCCACCTGTTCCATGCCCATCGAGCCGCCTGCGCCCGCCTTGTTTTCAACCACGATGGTTTGCTTGAGGTCGCGACCGGCATATTCCGCGACCAGGCGGGCAACGATGTCGGTCGAACCGCCCGCGGCGAACGGCACCACCAGCTTGATGGGACGCGAAGGGTAGTCGGCGGCTTGGGCAATGCCGGCAAAGGACAGCGTGGCGAACATGCCGGCAAGCGCAAAGCGCGCGGACCGGCCAAGCAGGCGGCGAGACATGGATCGACTCCGAAAGGGAAACGTTGAAGTAAGGGTCAGAACTGGTTGTCAGACAGAGACAGGCCGCCAGTGTCCAAACTTTACGGTCCCCTTTCAAACGACTATATTGCACTCCTTCATTACCAAAGGTCATGCTAAATGCGGCTGCATTCGCCGTCCATGTCCGAGCTGCACGCCTTTATCGCGGCGGCACGCTTGGGGAGCTTCACCCTGGCGGCCCAGACGCTGTGCGTCACCCAAGGGGCCATCAGCCGTGCCATTGCCCGCCTCGAGGCCCACTTCGGGCAGCCGCTGATGCATCGCAATGCGCATGGCCTGACGCTGACCGAAATGGGCCAGAAGTTGTATGACGGCGCGCACACGCCGCTACAAGCCATCGAAAAGCTCAGTGCCGACCTGCGGGCGGATGACCGCCGGTTGCGCTTGACGCTATCCACGGTGCCCACCTTGGCCAGCGCCTGGCTGGTGCCGCACTTGCCGGACTTTCATCGGCGCCATCCCGATATCCAGCTTAATTTCGCAGCCTATCGGCGCAATGAGGACTTCTCTAGCACCACGCCAGACGCCAGCATCCTGTCCGGCACTCCGGAACAATGGCCCGGGTGCCAGGCCGATTACGTCATCGGCCGCGAAGTGGTCGTTATTTGCCACCCCGACCGCTTGGCCGCCCGCCAGGTGCAAGGGCTATGGAGCACCCCGCACGGCCTGCTGGGCGAACCCCTGCTCTATCACACCAACGGCCAGGACAACTGGGCGCAATGGTTCAACGCAGCCGGCGTGCCACGCCATGCCGTTACGCTGTCCAAGGGGTTTGATCAGGTGTCCATCTTGATCCGCGCGGTCATGGCGGATATGGGGGTCGCGGTATTGCAACGCTGCCTGGTGCGCGACGAACTTCAATCCGGCCAGGTGGCCGCGCCCTTCCCTGATCTGCCCATTCGTCTGAGCCGGGGATACCACCTGTGCGCGCCAGCGCAGCGCCGCGACCATTACGCGCTGGAATGCTTCCGGCAATGGTTGCTGGACACGGCGCAAGCCGACCCCGACGTTATCGCGGCCAGATCGGCGTCGTGAAAACGGCGAAAGGCCGTGAAGTGCGGGACGTCTCCATCGACACCTCTGGTTTCACCGCGCACGGTATACTTGAAACCAAATAAAACGGGCCTCTTCACAGAGGCCCGACCTTAAGTGCGGCGATAAAACGATCAAGGTGCCAGCTTGAATCCCAGGTCCACGCCCCACTTATCGGTTTCACGCAACCATTTCGCCCCGCAGCTCAGGCACCGGAAGTGATCTTCGCGACTCTCTTCGCGCCCTTTCTGCGTGGGATTGGTGAAACCTTGATGTCCCAGGTGCGAATGCGGCGCGACGCCGGCAAGGCCCGGGTTAATGCGTTGGCAAGCCAAACACATAACGCTCATTGATGCTTCCCCACAAACAGTGTTAGCAAATTGTAAGGGATTTCACCAATGTTTTTCTATCGATTTATAACAATTGAACGACAATAATTGTTAACAAGGGCGTTTAAACAACGTTAGGCATCGCCGCCAGGGCAGTGGCCAAATGGTACGGCGATGTCGACGGCATGTCGGCACGCACGACCTCGCCCTGCCCGCTCAGGCATTCGTGCCAACCGCCGTCATGGACGAAATGGGTACGAAAACTGGCCAGCCCCGACTCCAGCGCCGGCCAATCACCCAGCACCGCCAGCGCCCTCAGGTATTCCGTCTGCGCCCAAATCCGCCGCGTACCGTCCACCACCGCCCCCGACTCATCCAAGGACGCCAGCACGCCCGGGCCTTGTACGTCCACCCCGTGCGCGCGTGCCCATTGCACCGCGCGCGGCAAGGTTTCCACCAGCTCCAGCCCTTCAAACACCTGCGCCGCGCCGTGCACCAGCGACAGCCATTCAAACTGGTGACCCGGTTCAAGCCGGTTGCCCGCCGTGCCTTGCAACGCTTCGGAAATGCACTGCGTGGGACCGTGCACGAAGAACTGGCTGACACCTTGCGCCAGCGTGCGCAGATGCTGGGCAAACAGCGCGGGCTCGGCAACCTGGGCGGCCGCCAGATACGCTTCCGTAAGGTGCATCATGGGATTTTGCGCGGGCGGGCGCAGCGGCGTCAGCCAATCGGCGCTAAGCGCCGCATGGTAGAGCCCATCATTTGTCTTGAAGCGCGCCTCAATTGCCGACGCCGTCGCCAGCATGAGCTTGCGCGCATCCGCATTACGGCTGCGCTGAAAATACGCCGAACACGCCAGCACCACGAAGGCGTGGGTATATAAGTCCTGGGTGTCGTCCAACGGGCGCGCCTCGGCGTCCACGCTGTACAGCCAGCCGCCATGTTCATTGCGAAACACGCGGCACAAGGACGCAAACAAGCGGTCCGCATGCTGGCCTGCGGCAGCACCAGACGCCTCTGAGAAAACATAGAGTTGACGCGCGCACGCCATGGCCCGATATCGGCTGGGCGGCAGCGGCTTGCCCGTTGCGGCATCCAGCGATTCGTAGGGCAGACCCAATGCGCCGTTGAAACCCTGCCCCATCCAGAGCGGCAGGATGACGGAGTCGAAATGTGCGCGTAACGCGCGGACATGCTCCGTCAGAATAGGAGTGGTCTGTGCGGCAATCATCTTGGAACGACCCATACCCGAAAAGGGCCCCAGGTTTTGGAGCAGCAACGATAACCGAAAATTTCGTCGCAAATTTTGGAGTATTTTCCGCAGCCTCATGCACACACAGACCGGTACCACCGATCAGCTCCGTCCAGGGCGGATAAGCCCTATCGGAAGATGTTTTCCTCGACCCAGTTCTGCGCGAATACTTCCGCGCGATCTCGTGCTTCGTCTAATGAAGCGCAGTTGCCCAAGTGGGAAAACGCGGCATCCACCTCGGTGCCGCCCTCGGCCGTTACCGTCAGCAAGACGCCATATCCGCCGGTATCCATGGCCGCTGTGGAAACGTCGATCAGTACTTCCTGGTCACGATGCTGCATGTGCTACCTCCCAGTCGGTTACCTAAACGCGTGAACCACGCGTGACGTGGCGGGACGAAATCCCGCGTAATTGAATAGACCTGAAAGCGTCACGCAAGTTCATCTTACTGGCGAGATAACAAGCGCGATACGTCCGGAAGATGCCAAATCACACATTCCGTCTCAGGAGATTCCCGTACTGCCCTATAAATACCCCCTGACGTGCGACATAACGCGAAATCATTCGCAAACTATGCGGCAATTGGGCGCAACTTGCTTCAAAGCGCAGCAAGCGCACGCGCATAAGGGGGATCGATATGTGCTGCAAGAAAGCCGGCGAGCGTGCCGGCGGGCAGCGTTCAGCGCACGTGGATGGCGCTGGGCTCTTCCATGCGAAGGGCGAGCTTGCCCTTTTCGGTGATCAGCCAGCGGCCATCTTCGCCCGGCTGAATGCAGCGCAAAGTTTGAAGTGCCTGCGAAATTTCGACAGGCACTTGTGCTTGCGCGGCGCCGGGTTCGCTGTTGTCAGCCACGATGCGCAGCCAATGACCCAGTTCGCCTTTCTGAAAACGATGCAATGCCATGCTGATTCTCTCTTCAATGGCGTTAACGATAGCATGCTCGTCAAGCCCGCCCGGCTATGCAAAAAGCTTGGGCACCGACGACACCAGCAAGGCAATGCCGGACAACGTCAAGAGGCCCAGCACCACGCGCCGAAACGTCACGTCGCTGATGCCGACATACACCCGCGCGCCCAGTAATGTCGGCACCAGCATGGCCGGCACGATGATGGCAAACAGCGGCAGCATGTCTGTCGTTACCACCCCGGTGACGATGTAGCTTGCCATCGTCACCGCCAGCATCGACAAGTTGAAATTCTGAATGACCGAGCGCTGCACGTCGCGCTCGAAGCCGCGCAAGGTGCACCACAACGTCGGGATGACGCCCGTGAAGCCGCCGATGCCGCCCATGATGCCGCCCATCGCCCCCACGACTCCATCCGCCACCTTGCCGCCCGCCGTAATACGCGGCAAACGCGTGGCGAACAACATGATCGGACACCAGACGGCCAGCAAGCCGCCGATGAAGGTCTTGAATATCAAGGGGTCAAGATGCGGCAAGACCTTTACCCCGATGGGGATGCCCACCAATCCGCCTAGAACAAACGGCAACAGGTTCGACCAGGAAAAGCCCCGGCGCACGGTGAATGCCGCCAGCAGCTGGCCGGTCAGTGCGCCGAAGACCGTCATCGCGGCAGCCAGGCGTGGGTCGATGGTCCACGCCCAGAACGACATTGCCACCATCCCGAAGCCGAACCCAGACAATCCCTGAACGAAGCCGGCAGCCACCGCGCCCAACACGACCAGCACATATAGCGAATCCATTTCTGCCCCATTTGCCGCATTTCTGCCGCGCATCCCCACGCGTTGCCAGGCCACTCCCGGCGCGACATTCTAGTGCGTTCTACGAAGGCCGCAGTGCAAGCGGGCGCTTCACGCGCGCGGCGACCGCCGAGGCGGCGACGCTGATGCCGATCAACGTCAGGCCCAGCGCCAGGTCGGCCGACAGGCGTTCATGAAAGACGACGGACGACACGACAAGGCCGATCACCGGCACACACAGCATCGCAATGGACGTAGCCACGGGCGGCATTTTTTGCGTCATGCCCAACACCACGATGAACGTCAGCGCCGTCGCAAGCGGACCGGTGTACAGGATGATCGGCCACGCATCGGGCACCGTCAAAAAGCCGGGCGCGCCATCGCGCATCCAGGCCAACGCCGCCAACGGAATCGTGGCAAGCGCGGTTTGCCAGGGAATCATGTCGGCGCCCAGGCGCACGTGACGATTGCCGCGCAGCTGGATGATGTTGCACGCCCACGCGAACGAGGCGCCCAGCAGCATGACCAGGCCCACTACGGTATGCGCCTGCCAAGGGCTGAATGCCGGCGCCACGATCACACCGATGCCCGCATAGCTGAGCGCCGTCGCCACCCATTGGCCGGCGTTCAGGCGTTCTTTCAGAATCAGTGCCGACAAGGGGATGACCCAAATCGACGTCGCGTAGGCGACCACGGACGCTCGTCCCGGCGCCACGTACTGCAAGGCCCACAACGCCAGCGCGGTAAACGCGCCCATCTGCAACAGCGCCACGCCGGCCACCAGCGGCCATTCCTGGCGTGTGGGAAACCGCAGTCGACCCAGCGCCGCCAACACCAGCACGCTGACCACGGCGGCCGACCCGAACCGGCTGGCGGCAAGCCACAACGGGCTCATGTGTGCCAACCCCATCTTCATGACGGGCCAGTTTCCACCCCAGACCATGACCGCGCCCACCAGCGGCAAAAACTTGCGCAACGTGCTTTGCTGACTTATCACCACAGGATCTACCGCTTGAATATTCCGCACTTCGGCCCATTTGCCGAAGAAAGAAATAGTCTATAGGGTTAACCCCAGCATATTTCACCTCAATTTGCTCCGATACACTGCTTGCCCAGCACGAACGAATTGCCAAGCAACGACAACTAGGTGACTTATGCCGGAAATCAACCTGGATGCGACCGACATCCGAATCCTGAACGAACTTCAACGCGATGCGCGACTGACCAACGTCGAACTTGCCGCCCGCGTGAATCTGTCCGCTTCGCCTTGCCTGGCGCGCGTGCGGCGGCTGGAAACCGACGGACTGATCGACCGCCGCGTCACCCTGCTCAATGCGCGCAAGCTGGGCCTGAAGGTCAACGTCTTCATCCAGATCTCGCTGGACAAGCAGCGCAAAGCCGCGCTGGACGTGTTCGAACGCGAAATCGCCGTGCTGCCGGAAATCATGGAGTGCTATCTGATGTCGGGCGACGCCGACTATCTGATTCGCGCCTTGGTGCCCGACGTGGACGCGCTTGAACGACTGATCGTCGAGCACATCACGCGCATCCCCGGCGTGGCCAGCATCCGTTCAAGCTTCGCGCTCAAGCAGGTGCTGTACACCACCGCCGTTCCGCTTGCCTGACGGATACCAGGCGACGCGTTCCGAAACTTGCGGGATCAGTCGGCCGCACGCACAATGATTCGTCGGCGCGGCATGCGCGCCGGCTTCCCTCCCATCGCTTAGCAAGGAGCAACCATGCCCGAAACAGAATGGTCACCCGGCAGCGCGCTACCCGATCGTCAGGGTTACTTCGAAGTGGAATTCGACACAGGCGAAACTGAAATCACCCGATACGGCATGCTGGGTTGGGAACCCGAGGCCGAACGCGGCCGCATACTGCGGTGGCGCGGCCTGGACCCGGCTATTGAAGAAGCCGAAATCCAGCGCGAAAGCGCCGTGCGCAATAACGGCGACACGTTGCTCGGCTAACCCATAGCCCCCCCCCAAAAAAAACGCCGCGGAGTTGAATCCGCGGCGTTTTTCTTGGCCAAAGGTTTTCAGCCGTCAGGCTTACCAGTCAAGCTTCGAGATCTTGGTGCCGGCCAGCGAAACGCCCGCCATCAAGCCACCGTTGTTCATCACGAAACCCACGATCGGCTGCTGCGCCGTATTGGTATCGATGCGGCCGTTGGCTCCGATGTTCACCACGGCAACCGTGGCGTCCGCGCCGACGGTCCAACCACTGCTGTTGCGGAACTTGTTCAAGGCGTCATCCGTCATGAACAACAACACCATGGCCTTGGACTGCGCGCCGGCCTGGAAGCCGATCGAGCCCGCCGTGGTGCTGTAGTAACCGGCATTGGAGCCGCCCACCCGCAACACACCGTTGCCATGCTCGGCGCCCACGATGAAGCTGCCGCTCAACACGTCGGGGAACACCAGCACACCCTTGGCGCGCGCGACCAATTCCTTCGATTGCGGCGAAGCCTCGTACAGCTTGGTCAGTGTGGCGTTGGCCGCGCTATTCATGGAATCGCGCTTTTCGGTTGAGGTAGCCGAGGACTTCGGGGTGGTCGTGGTGCAACCGGCAAACAGCACACCGGCTACCCCGATCGTCGCGGCAATACCTACACGACGCAGAACAGGAAAAGTGTCAAGCATGGAACTCTCCTTTATTGTTGTCAGCCAGTACCACTGTACCGGTCAAACCCGCTGAAGCAAGGCACACGATTGTGTAAAACGAAACAAAACCTACCGGCCTTCATCTCGTGCGCAATGGCCCGGATCCAACAGCCATGGGCCTGCGCGGGCCGAAACTCTTGCCTGCTGCTGCAACATTTAGTAGAGGCTGCCCCGACAGGACCTCATGCCCGGCGTTGCCGCGCGCCTACAGAATGCCGTACCTCGGTTCGCCGGTGGACGCATCCACAGACACGATTCCAGACAGCACCAATTCCGCATGACGCCGCGCCACGTCGGCATCCGCGAACGTGACAAAGCGGGGCAAAGACCAGCGTTGCAGCTGCGCCCCTCCGTTGCCTGGGCGGCTCACGATGACCTCGATAGCCATCACGCCAGCATCCAGACTCACGATCTCACAACCCACTTGAAAACCATCGATATGGCGTTGCGGTCCCGCCCCCATTCCGCGCTCCTGAAATCAAACACTCCGCGCGCAATATGCCAAAAAAAAATGGTACTGAAAAGCAGTGCTTTTAGCGGGTCATGAAGCACTAGTACACCTAGTACTCCAGCATCTTGCACACGCCCGCATGACATCGAAATTTCGTCTTTTGAAGCCGATGCGGTCTTTTTTTCATTCATGCGATCACAGCGGGCGATTTGCTCGGCGCGGTCGGGGGGTATATTGCAACGTTCACCAAGAGGCCTTTCGTTCCATGCAAACATTACCTTTTGAACCCGACACAGCCCCCCTCGAAGTCCTGCCCCGCGACCTGTCTGCATACCGCGAAGGCAACACCGGCATCCCGTACGTGCATCGCTTTGAATCCGGCGTCCCGGGTCCTCACGTGCTGATCAACGCCATCACGCATGGCAACGAAATCTGTGGCATGGTCGCCGCCACGCATCTGCTGGACACCGGTGTGCGCCCCAAGATCGGCACGTTGACCGTCAGCTTTGCCCATGTCGAAGCGTATGAAGCCTTCGACATCGAGAACCCGTACGAGAACCGGCAGCTGGTGCATAACCTGAATCGCATCTGGTCGGCGGCCATGTTGGACGGAACAGAAGACAGCCCCGAACTGCGCCGCGCCCGCGAACTGCGACCGGTGCTGGACGCCGCCGATTTTGTGCTGGACATCCACTCGACCCGCGCCCCCGTGCAGCCGTTCTGGGTCTACAACGAGATGGACCGCAATACCGCCCTGGCGGCCGCCGTTGGCGCGCCCGCGGTGCACCTAGTGATGCCGCAGCATAAATTTCCCGGCACAGGCGTCATGGGCTACGGCCATCATGGGGACCCGCTGTCCGACAGCCAGGGAGCCCTGGTTGTCGAATGCGGCCAGCATTTCGCACGCTCGGCCGCCGAATTGGCCACCGACGTGACGATGCGCTTTTTGGCCCACACCGGCATCATCGATGCGCCCCTGAACGCCCCGCCGCCGCCCGTTCCGCAACGCTTCCGTTTGCTGGAAGTGCACATGGTCAAGTCCGAAGACTTCCATTTCACTCGCCATGTCATCGGCTTTGAAACCTTCGACAAGGGCGAGCTCATCGCGATGAACGGCGACGAGGAAATCCGATCCCCTTGCGACCGCTGCACGATCTTCATGCCCACGCGCATGCCGATCGTCGGCAGGGAAGCGGTCTACCTTACCGAAGCCATCTAAGCCACCTGGCGCACGATGCGCCAGGTGGCAACGCGGCCTACCTGTCAGGGATGAGGCGCTTGCCCATGCTGATCACTTCATCCAGCTCAAAGCCCAAGCTTTTGTAGAAGCCCTGCACGGCGACGTTGCCGGACCGGATCAGCAAATTGATCTTCGGGCAGCCCATCTGAAGCAGCTTGGCTTCGACAGCGCGCATCAGCTCGGTGGCATAGCCCCGCCGCTGGTGCGCGGGCGCCACCGCCAGATAATTGATCCAGGCGCGGTGCCCGTCATAGCCACCCATCAGCGTGGCGACGATCACGCCGCGGATCTCACCAACCAGAAGCAACTCTGGCTGCACGGTCAGCTTGCGGGCAATATCCTTGGCGGGGTCGTTCCAGGGACGCGTCAGGCCGCAGTCGCGCCATAGCTGGATCAGCGCCGCTTCGTCAGCGGGTTGGTAGGGCCGGATGGCCAGGGAATCACAGGTCATGCTTCGTTCCTTCAATCAGGGAAACGAAGGCTCGGCGATACGCCTCGGAAGCTACAGGGCGGCAAAGGACTTACCGCAAAAACAAAAAGGCCACGAGAGGTATCGTGGCCTTCAGGGAAAGCGCCGAAGGGTCGGCGCCTGTACGTGACTAGCCACTCAACGTAAACGTCGAGCGGCTCGTCGGTTGTCTGCCAAGCATGCGGCAGGAAAATCGTGGGGATTCATGCGGGCAAGCTTACACGAGCGCCTGCCCTGGGATCAATACCGGCTTACTGTGAATGCCGGCTTACTGTGCGCCGGGCGCCGGCAACGTGCCTTCCATCACCACCACGGCATGGCCCGCCACCCCGGCCCACACGCCGTCGGCGCGCGGCTCGGCATGGGCCAGCAGCAGGCTTGGCCGCCCCATGTCGACGCCCTGCCCCACGCGCAACGTCAGTTTGCCCTGGTCCCGCAACGCCGCGCGCAGCGCCGTGACAGCGGCCGTCGCGCTACCGGTGGCGGGGTCTTCCGTCATGCGGCCGGTGAACATGCGCGCCTGGATATCGGTGGGCGCATCAATCGTGTCGCTTGAGGTATCGGTGGTGTAGACGTAAATGGACTTTGCGCCATCCAGCGGCAGCAACGCGGCGTAGCCCTGCGAATCCGGCGATGCGCGGCGCAAGGCATCGCGGCTGGCCAACTGCGCCACCAGAAAAATCAAACCCACCGACACGACTTGCGGCGCATGCTCGGACGTGTCCACGTCCTCGGGGTTCAATTTCAACGCACGCGCCAGATCCGCAGCCGACACTTCGCTGGCGCGCGACAGCGGTTGCGGCGCCAGAAGCTCGACGCTTTCCACACCCTTGGCGCCCGCGCGCAACGTAATGCGCACCAAGCCTGCTTCTTCTTCGAAGACAAACGCGTCCGACATCGGGCGCCCCGCCGCGACCATCTCGCGCGCCAGCACCACGGCGGTGCCTACGTTGGGGTGCCCCGCGAACGGCACCTCGCGATCAGGCGTGAATATCCGAACCCAGGCCGTATTACCGGGGTCCTTGGGCGGCAGCACGAAGCTGGTTTCCGAATAATTGAACTCTCGCGCAATGCGCTGCATCTGCGCGCCATCCAGCCCCTGCGCGTCCAACACGACAGCCAATGGGTTGCCACAATAGGTTTGGCCGGTAAACACGTCGGCAGTGACATAGCGGTAGCGCATGCGGTCTTCTCTTTGGCGGTGGTAAGGCGACGAGTATGCGCGCGGTCAGCCACGTTGCAACAGGCACAGAAGATGGAGATTTTCGCCATAACAGCAGGGGCGGAGTCGAGTACCCTGTGGTGCTGGATCGCAATCGCGCGCAGCGGCACTCACGCCAAGCCGCCATTGCGTTCGCGCACTACCGCGCCGGGCCGCAATCGCGCACCCGAACGCGTTTACTTTTGCAAGGAATGCATCATGGAAAACCCCTTTGGCGACGCCGAAGAACCCGCAGTCGGCCACCGGCAATACCTGGTCCTGATCGCGGCATCAAAAGACAACGCGTCACTCGCGCAAAAGCAGCTGGAAAACCTGAAGAAGTTTGTCGACGATCGCGCAGCGCCGCTATGGATCGACGCCAAAGGCATCGGCGTGCTGTTGACCACCGATATGGTCGCCTCGGAAATCTGGCGCGTCATGTTGCCAAAGGACGCCCCGGACCTTGGCGACACCCGCAACATGCTTGTCCTGGAAATTGGCAAAGACTGGGCCGCCCGCCGCGACGACAAGATCGAACACTGGCTGGCCTCACACGTCGGCTCCCCACTACCGCCCATGCCGCGTGGCGCGGGTAAGAAGCGTTAAGCCACCACGGCCGCGCCGCCGATGTTCTCCTCGCTGCCGCGTGAGGATTCGCGATAGGCGACCGCGGCCATCACCGCCGCTATGACCATCATGGCCGTGCAGATCAGCATGCCGAGCAGGCCATAAGCGATGCCGGACAAGGTAACGCGGCGCGCAACGTCGACGACCAAGGTCTTCGTGACGCCCGCCGACACGACGAGGCCAAACAACACAATGGCCAACGGCCAGCGCCGAAAGACCATGGTTTGGCGCACCTCCTTGAATCCGTATTCGCCTGATGACGCGGCGCGCGGCAGGCTCGGCACATAGACCGCGCCGGCGTATATCGTTGGCACCCAGATCAGACCAAGCACGCTGAACAACGCGACAAAGAACTTTGCGTCGCCACCGCTATTCAGCGCGAAGTAGAGCCACAGCGGAATGTCGGCGGACGCACGCAACACCGCGCCCGCCACGACGACGAAGAGAACCAGCAGCGCCAAGTGCTTTGCCTCGGCATTGGCCGGCCGCTTCGGCTGTTCGATCACGACGTCCCTACTCGCGACGACATCCATCCATGCGAACGTCATACGTGCCAATGCCAGCAAATTAATCAACGCCAGCAGCAGGAACACAAATTGGATCGCGCCCACAGACTTGGACGCCAGCAATGCAAAAGGAAGCGATAGAAAAAACACGCACAAGGACCATGGCGCCGCAGCCACCATGTTCCTGCCGTATTGACCAATGGCATTGAAGGTCAACGCGATAAGACGCCTACCAGCGAGTTTGCGAGCCACGGGAACCCTTTGCGAACGAAGTCGGGACGCTAGTTATACCAGCACATTGATGAAGGCAATGTGGTGTTGCTGCGCCCGTATCCTCCCGCCGGCATGCTGTTCGCTAAGGTGTCTCGGCTAAGGTTTCACAATCTGTCGCGGAGGGCGGGGGCTGCCGATAGCGATCGGGCGATGGGCGATGGGCGATGCGCGGACGTCGGCGCGATAGGTGCAGATATCGATGCAACCAACCTGAATCGGAAATGAGAAAGGCCGTTAGTGATTTCTCACTAACGGCCTTGGAACTTCTGGTCGGGACGGCGGGATTCGAACTCGCGACCCCTTGCACCCCATGCAAGTGCGCTACCAGGCTGCGCTACGCCCCGAAAGAAAAAGAGTATAGCAGAACAAAAATAAGTTTGCACGCATTGGTGCAAAAAAAGTGCTGAATACTCAAAAAAATTTGCGCTTCATGTTCGTCGTCTGCACTAGCTATCTATCAGACGGCGCATGAAGCGCAATGCACTGCTTGTTGCCGCGCGCGAAGCGGATCAGCGACGCGCGTTGCGGATAACGCTTTCTATCAAATGCGGGTTGGCGCGGATGAGCCCAACCGACTTATGCCACCGTGCTGACGGTGCCGCTGCTTGCGCTGGCGGCCACGTTGGTCACGTTAGCGGGCAGGCCCAAGGCGTCTGCCAACATCGTCGAGACGCTGGCAAGCTCGTTGCGCAGGCCTTGCATTTCGGCGCCCGACAAGCGAACGGCGGCGTCTTGATCGTGCGGCATATCGCGCGCATCGCCCAGGCGATTGCGCGCACCGCTGATCGTGAAGCCTTGTTCATACAGCAAGGAACGGATGCGGCGAATCAGCAGCACTTCGTGATGCTGATAGTAGCGGCGATTGCCGCGCCGCTTGACCGGCTTGAGCTGGGTGAATTCCTGTTCCCAGTACCGCAAGACGTGAGGCTTGACGCCACACAGCTCGCTGACTTCACCAATGGTGAAGTAACGCTTGGCGGGAATGGGCGGCAGGGTAACGGTGGATTCAGTACGTGTCATAAGCGAATTTTATGCCGCGAGTAAGCTGGGTGCCGATAACAATTACCGACAAAGCGTATCACTCCGCGGCGTCGGGTGCAGCAGGGGTCGCCTGCTCTACCACGCTCTTGAGTTTCTGACTCGCGTGGAACGTGACCACGCGGCGTGCGGCGATGGGAATGGTCTCGCCGGTTTTGGGATTGCGGCCAGGTCGTGGCGGCTTGTCGCGCACCTGGAAATTGCCGAAACCCGAAAGCTTCACGGAATCACCGCGAGCCAAGGCGTCACGGATTTCCTCGAAGAAGGTATCGACGATGTCCTTGGCCTCGCGCTTGTTCAAGCCGACCCGCTCGAAGAGCAGTTCGGCAAGCTCAGCCTTGGTCAGGGTGCGTGGCTCGGCAGCAAGCATACTGTTCCCCATGGTTCATGTACGCTGGCGCGCGCCGTGGGCGCCGACCAATGCATCCTTGATGCGGGACAGGCAATCCGCCACACGGGCTTCGTCCAGGGTGACCTCAGTGTCCTGTAGCCAGAAACGGAAAGCAAGGCTTTTCTCCGTGACGGGCTCGCTGCCATGGGCCTTCTCGCGCCACACGTCAAACACGCGCGCGTCCTGCACAACTGCCAGTTGCGCATCCGCCTTGACCGCGGCAAACACCGTGTCCAGCATCGATTGCGTGGACACCGAAGCGTCCACCCACAGCGCCAGGTCGCGCACGACCACGGGCTGGCGCGAGAGCTCGCGCACTTGAGGCAACTCGCCTTCGGACAAGGCTTGCACGTCAAGTTCGAACACGACGGGCGCGTGCGCCAAGTCTGCCTGCTGCGCCCAACGCGGGTGCAGTTCGCCGACCCAGCCCACTTGCTTGCCATCGAGCTCGATGCGGGCGCTGCGGCCCGGATGCAGCGCGGGATGCGACGCAGCTTCGAATCGCAGGCGACGACCGCGGGCGCCAAACAACGCCTCGACGTCCATCTTCACGTCAAAGAAATCGACTTGGCGCGTGGCCACGCCCCACTGCTCTTCAACGGCCGGGCCCCAGGCAGCGCCCGACAAGCGCATCGGTTGGCGCACACCCGCAACTTCCAGCGGACCATCTTGCGCACTGGCGTCGCGCATGAAGACGCGGCCCAGTTCGAACACGCGAACGCGCGACTGCTTGCGGTTGGCGTTGTGGCGGATGTTGGCGACCAAGCCACCAATTAGGCTGGAACGCATGACCGACAAATGGCTGGCAATAGGATTCACCAGGCGAACCGGCGTGTCGTTGCCGGCGTAGTCGCGTTCCCAATCGGCTTCAACGAAGCTGTAGTTCACGACTTCCTGGTAATCCTGGGCGGCCGTCAGGCGACGCAGCGCATGCGCGCCACGATGCACTTCGGGCTGCGAGAACATCTTGGCGCGCGCCATCGGCGGCACATCGGGAATGCTCTCGAAGCCGTAGATGCGAGCCACTTCCTCGATCAGGTCTTCTTCGATTTCAAGGTCGAAGCGGTACGACGGCGGGCTGACGATAAAGTCATCGCCTTCGACCGTGAATTCCAGACCCAGGCTGGCGAAAATCTTGGCGACCTGCTCTTGCGTGACGGGCACGCCAAGCACGCGATGGCAGCGCGCCAGGCGCATGCGGACCGGCGCGCGCGTAGGCAGGTTGACGATCTGGTCATCCACCGGGCCGACCTGGCCGCCGCAGATGTCGACGATCAAGCGCGTAATGAATTCGATGTGTTCGGGAATGCTGGCGTAGTCCACGCCGCGCTCGAAGCGATGGCTGGCTTCCGAGCTGAACTTGTAGCGGCGCGCGCGACCCGCAATGGCCTGCGGCCACCAGAACGCCGCTTCCAGATAGACGTTCTGCGTGTCCAGCGTCACGGACGTGGCTTCACCCCCCATGATGCCGGCCAGGCTTTCCACCTGATCGCCTGCCACCACCACGCCGACCTTCGGATCCAGCGTGATGGTCTGGCCGTTCAGCAGTTCCAGCGCCTCGCCTTCGCGCGCCCAGCGCACGGAGATATCGCCGCCGATCTTGTCCAGATCGAACACGTGCGACGGGCGGCCCAACTCAAGCATGACGTAGTTCGAGATGTCGACCAATGCCGACAACGAACGCTGGCCGGCGCGCTCAAGGCGCGTCTTCATCCAGTCCGGCGTTGCGGCGCGAGCATTCACGCCACGAATGACGCGGCCGGCAAAACGGCCGCACAGGTCGGGAGCTTCGATCTTGACGGGCAGACGATCTTCAAGCTGCACGGGCACGGCAACGGCCGTGGGAACCGACAACGGTGCGCCCGTCAGCGCAGCCACTTCGCGCGCCACGCCAAGTATCGACAGGCAGTCGGCGCGGTTGGGCGTGAGCTTGAGCGTGAAGAGCGTGTCGTCCAGGTCCAGCGCTTCGCGGATAGACTGACCGGGCACCATGTCGGCGGGCAGTTCCAACAAGCCTGCGTGGTCTTGCGACAAGCCCAGTTCGCGGGCCGAGCACAACATGCCCGACGATTGGACGCCGCGCATTTTTGCTACGCCGATCTTCATGCCGCCAGGCAGTTCAGCGCCCACGCGTGCCAATGGCACCTTCAGGCCGGCAGCCGCGTTCGGTGCGCCGCACACGATTTGCAGGCGTTCGCCGGAGCCATCGTCCACTTGGCACACGCGCAGCTTGTCGGCGTCGGGATGCGGAGCGATATCGACGATGTGACCCACGACAACGCCGGTAAAGGCCGGGGCGGCAGGCGCCGTCTCTTCGACTTCCAGGCCGGCCATGGTGAGGCGGTGCGCGAGTTCGTCGGTTGCGATGGGAGGGTTGACCAGCGTACGCAGCCAGGATTCGGGAAATTGCATGATCAGCCGTCTGTTATTCGTTGAACTGGCGCAAGAAGCGCAAATCGCCTTCGTAGAACTGGCGCAGGTCGTTGACGCCGTAGCGCAACATCGTCAGGCGCTCAAGGCCGGAACCAAAGGCAAAGCCGATGTAGCGCTCGGGATCAAGGCCGAAGTTGCGCACCACTTCGGGGTGCACCTGGCCCGAGCCGGAAATTTCCAGCCAGCGACCACGGTTGGGACCCGAGGTGAACATCATGTCGATTTCGGCGGACGGCTCCGTGAACGGGAAGAACGACGGGCGGAAGCGCACGACAAGATCATCGCTTTCAAAGAAGCAACGCAGGAAATCGGTGTACACGCCCTTCAGGTCGGCAAACGAGATGTCCTCGGCGATCCAGAGCCCTTCCACTTGGTGGAACATGGGCGAGTGCGTGGCGTCGCTGTCGACGCGATAGGTGCGCCCGGGTGCAATCACCTTGATGGGCGGCTTGTGCATGCGGGCATAACGCACCTGCATGGGGCTGGTGTGCGTGCGCAGCAGCAGCGGCAGGCCGTCGGCGTCGTTCATGTCGACGTAGAACGTGTCCTGCATGGAACGCGCCGGATGGTCCAGCGGGTTGTTCAATGCGGTGAAATTGGTCCAGTCGTTTTCCACTTCGGGGCCGTCGGCCACGTCGAAGCCAATGGAACGGAAGATAGCTTCCACACGTTCCCAGGTCCGGATCACCGGATGGATGCCCCCCGGCGCGCGACCGCGACCCGGCAGGGTGACGTCAATGGTTTCAGAAGCCAGTCGGGCGTCCAGTTCCGCCTGCGCCAATGCAGCGCGGCGCGAATTCAGGAGCTCTTCGACTTGTTGCTTGGCCTGATTGATACGGGCGCCCATCTCGCGCTTCTGCTCGGGATCGAGCTTGCCCAGACCCTTGAGCAGCACCGTCAGCGCGCCTTCCTTACCCAGGAATCGAGCCTTTGCGTTCTCGAGCGCGGCGGCATCCGTAGCCGCGGCGAACCGTTCTTGCGCCTGGGAGACCAGGTCGTCAACCAATAGAGTCATGAAATCCAGCCTTCAAAACGCAAACGGGGCTATTACAGCCCCGTTTGCAGCGATGCGCGATGAGTTAAAGCGCGCGATCAGGCAGCCAAGGCAGCCTTGGCTTGCTGCACGATGGCGGCAAAGCCGGCCTTGTCGCGCACGGCCAGATCGGCCAGGACCTTACGATCCAGTTCAATCGAAGCCTTCTTCAGACCAGCGATGAACACGCTGTAGCTGACGCCATGTTCGCGGACAGCAGCGTTGATACGCGTGATCCACAGAGCACGGAACGTGCGCTTCTTGTTACGACGGTCGCGGTAGGCGTATTGGCCAGCGCGCATGACTGCTTGCTTGGCAATACGGAACACATTACCGCGGCGGCCACGGTAACCCTTGGCGGCGGCAATGACTTTTTTGTGACGTGCGCGGGCAGTTACGCCGCGTTTGACGCGAGGCATATTAAGTCTCCCTTATCAAGCGAAAGGCATCATGGCCTTGACGGAGGCCACGTTGGATTCATGAACGGCCGTCGAGCCGCGCAATTGACGCTTGGCCTTCGTGGTCTTCTTGGTCAGAATGTGGCGCTTGAACGCCTGACCGCGCTTGATGGAGCCGCTGCCGCGAACCTTAAAGCGCTTGGAGGCGCTTTTCTTGGTTTTCATCTTGGGCATGATGATTCCCTAAACTTAAACTCGTTGTTGATTTGACATGACGCGAGGTGCTTGGGCGCTGGTGGCTGGCAGCCCGAAGGCTGGTACCGACACAACGGCAAAACTTGTAAACCTGTTGCCACTTCTTGGGGGGTACTGCTGGGTATTGCTGAGGTATTGCTGGGTACTGCTGCCGAGATATTGCTGTACTACTACCGGCAAACGTCTATTGATTTTCAGCGCGGCCAGCTTGGCTTATCTCTTTGCTGCTACTTCTTTGCTGCTACTTCTTCCTGGAACGTCTGCCGCTAAAAAGCACGCCAGATCCGGGAAAGCCTTTGATTATATGGTGATTTCCTGGGTGTTGTCGAGCCGGAATGCGGAAAAACCCCAGGTGGACGCACAGCCGGCTTCCAAGGAACCCTACAAACCCGGCCGGCGGTACTGAACCGCCTGGGCAACATGACTGGCAGCCAGCGCGTCGGCCCCTTCAAGATCGGCGATCGTGCGGGCAACGCGCAGCGCCCGGTGCAGCGCCCGCCCGGAACCCGACAAACGCCGCATGGCCTGAAAGAGTAGCGCCTGCGCATCCGCCTGCATCACACAGTGCTTATCCAGCTCGGCGCCGCTCAACGCAGCGTTCAGCTTGCCCTGACGGTCGTGCTGCCGCTGTCGGCAGCGCGTGACCCGTTCAAGCACGTGCCCGGAGGCTTCGCCAGGCGGGCCCGCCATTGATTCGGGGTCAGAGGGTGGCAGTGCCACGTGCAGGTCGATCCGATCCAGTAGTGGCCCCGATATCTTGCCCACATAGCGCGCAATCTGGTCCGGTTTGCATACACAGGCCCGCACCGGGTGCCCGCGCCATCCGCACGGGCAGGGATTCATTGCCGCGATCAATTGAAAACGCGCGGGAAATTGCGCCGCGTGTAACGCCCGGGCGATAACCACCCTGCCCGCCTCCAAGGGCTCGCGCAAGGCTTCCAGCGTGCGCCGACTGTACTCGGGCAGTTCGTCCAGAAACAGCACGCCATTGTGCGCCAGGCTGATCTCGCCGGGGCGGGGCCGGCTGCCCCCGCCCACCAAGGCGGCGACCGAGGCGGAATGGTGGGGTGCGCGAAACGGCGGCTGGCCCATCAACGTTTGCGGCAAGCCCGCCAAGGCGGAGACGGCAGCCGCTTCCAACGCCTGAGATCGATCCAGCGGCGGCAGCAAGCCCGGCAAACGCGACGCCAGCATGCTTTTACCGGCGCCTGGCGGACCCACCATCAGCAGGCTATGGCCGCCCGCCGCCGCCACTTCCAGCGCCCGCCTTGCACCCGCCTGCCCCCGGACATCCGACAGGCACGGCCCGGGTGGCGCCTGTGGCCATGCCTTGGGCACGGCATCGGCAAGGTGATGCGAGCCGGCTGCGTGCGCAGCGACATCGGCCAGGCTGCGCGCGGACAAAACGCGCAGGTCCGGCACCCATGCGGCCTCTTCAGCGCTGCCCGCCGGCAGTATCAGCGTGGCGCCGGGTGCATCCCGCGCCACGCTCAAGGCAATAACCAACGGTGCGGCAACGGGCACCAGCGCGCCGGTCAGGGATAGTTCGCCGGCGAACACCAGATCAACCAAAGAGGGATCAGGCCCCCTTGGCTGCCCCTCCCCTTGGCCCGCAACGGGCGCGGATAGCTGACCGGAAGCCAGCAGCAGGCCCAACGCGATAGGCAGATCAAAGCGACCTGATTCCTTGGGGATGTCGGCCGGCGACAAATTGACAGTGATGCGGCCGGGCGGGAAATCAAACCCGCTGTTCAATATCGCGGCACGCACGCGTTCACGGCTTTCGCGCACTTCGGTGTCCGCAAGCCCCACGACGTTGAAGCTGGGCAGGCCGGGGCCCAAATGGGTCTCGACCCGAACAGCGTGCGCGTGCATGCCGCTGAGCGCGCGGCTGGCAAGTACGGCAAGCGTCAAGACAGTCTCCGTGAATACAAGACCGTCAGTATCGGCAATTCCGTCCGGCGCGATGG